>JAHDCT010000004.1:13343-24475 GCA_020629735.1 bacterium
TTCCTCATTATGATCAATAAAAAATAAATCTCCTACACCAAGAGTATAGTGAAAACAATGAGTTACTTCTAATTTATTTTTAAAACCAAAACACGCAAATTGACTTCATTTAAAAACAAGATATAAAAGTCTACTACAAGCCAAATAGGGATGATTCAAAAGTCGGCATTGTTTCGTGAATAGCAACATAAATTAAATTAGTTTTGCCTGGATGAAAGCTAAATTCGAAGCACAAAAATTATCTCTTTTTATCTCTTGCAGATGTTATCTTTTTTTATAAAAACACAACATATAGTGGTGTTCAAAAAAAAACAGTACTACATATAGTAGAAAAAGAAACGACAGATAAAGACAAAATCAAGAGAAAACACCTTAAAAAAATCGCTATGTGTGCCCAATTTGAAAAGTATTTACATCCCATTAGTCAACATGTCGACTTCTGTGATGATTTTTATTCATCCTTATTTTTTCTCTCATGACTCCATTACACGTAAAAAAAAGAAACAACACTCTTGAAAAATTTGATATCTCAAAGATAGAAATTGCTATTAAAAAATGAATGGAAGCTGTTGGGCATGAAAATACGAGTGATGCAAAAACAATCGCAACGGCCATAAACACAAAATTGGATGGAAAAATTGCTCTTGAACCAAGCTACGTACGATCAGTTGAGGATATTCAAGATATGGTAGAAGAAGAACTCATGATAAGTGAATACCACGACGTGGCAAAAGCATACATACTCTATAGAGAAAAAAGAAATCAAGAAAGAAAAAGAAATATTTTCAAAAAAAGAATTAATCTAAAGCCATATGAATACCCAGAATTACTCAAATATGTTGATGCAATTCGTCACTCTTATTGGATTCATACAGAGTTTAGCTTCACAAGTGATGTACAGCATTTCAATGTTAACATACTACCGGAAGAAAGAAACGCTATCAAAAATACTATGCTAGCTATTGCTCAAATTGAAGTTGCAGTAAAAACATTTTGGTGAGATGTGTACAAAAAAATGCCTAAACCAGAAGTTGGTTCCGTAGGTGCAACATTCGCAGAATCAGAAGTACGTCACCAAGACGCTTATTCTCATCTACTAGAGATACTAGGATTAAATGAAGAGTTTGAAAGAATTCAAAATATCCCAGTAATAATTGACAGAGTAAATTATTTAGAACAATCACTAAAAAATGCTAAAAGTGATGATAATAAAGACTACTCTCATTCACTCTTACTCTTCTCACTCTTTATTGAGCACGTATCACTCTTCTCACAGTTCTTGATCATCATGGCATTCAATAAATTCAAGAACTACTTTAAGGGAATATCAAATGTAGTAGAAGCAACATCAAAAGAAGAACAAATACATGGATTATTCGGTATTGATCTCATTAACATCATAAAAGAAGAGAACCCTCACTGGTTTGATTCAGAACATGAAGAAATTGTTATCAATACGTGCAAAAAAGCATTCGAGGCAGAAAAAAATATTCTTAACCGAATTTTCGAAGAGGGTGAATTAGATTTCTTACCTCAAGCAGTTATCGAAGAATTTATAAAAAATAGATTCAATGAATCACTAGAAAGTATCTGAATCAAAAAAATCTTTGATATAGATGAAGCACTGCTTTCACAAACATATTGGTTTGATGATGAGATCGTTGCTACTAAACACGTCGATTTCTTCGATAAAAGATCAATTAACTATAGTAAAAAAACACAAAGTATTACAAGTGACGATCTTTTCTAAACACCTAACAACTTAAAATAATACATTTTATTCCTCTTCAAATTAACAACTATGTCAGCAACACTAACTCAAGAAAAAACAACTCAAACAGGATGAATCATGGATAAAGCTAACAAAATGAATTTCCAATCAGGAGCAGTTTCATCAAAAACTGATGCATCAACAGATACTCCATTTTACCGATTAAATGAATATTCAAGACTTTTTCTAAATAGATGATACCTCACAGAAGGTCAAACAGCAGAAGAAAGAATTAGATATATAGCTGATACAGCAGAAAAAATACTAGAAAAACCATGATTTTCGGATAAATTCTATACCTACATGTCACAAGGTTTCTACTCACTTTCATCACCAGTATGGTCAAACTTTTGATTAGATAGATGATTGCCAATTAGTTGTTTCTGATCATATATTTGAGACGATATGTGAGATATTCTCTACACACAATCTGAAGTGGGAATGATGAGTAAGTTCTGAGGAGGTTGTTCAGCGTACTTTGGTGATCTACGTCATAGAGGAGCAGAAATTAAAAACAACGGACACTCTTCAGGAGCAGTACACTTCATGCAACTTTTTGAAACACTTATTGATGTAGTAAGTCAATGATCAATGAGAAGAGGACATCTTTCACCATATCTTCCACTAGAACATCCAGATGCAGCTGAATTTTTAAAGATAGGAACAGAAGGAAATCCAATTCAAAAACTTACTCATTGAGTAACCGTAACAAATAAGTGGATGCAAGAAATGGTTGATGGTGACAATGAAAAAAGAGCATTACGAGCACAAGTAATTCAAAGAAGAGGAGAGATCTGATATCCATACATTTTCTTTACAGATAACGTAAATAATAACACAGTAGAAGTATATAAAGAAAAAAATCACAAAATTCATGCGAGCAACATGTGTAGTGAAATCATGCTGCCAAGTAACGATAATCGATCATTTGTTTGCTGCCTTTCATCAATCAATCTCTCTCGTTACGATGAATGGAAGGATACTGATGCAGTAGAAACACTTGCATACTTCCTAGATGCAGTAATAACCGAATTTTGTGAGAAATTAGAAAAACTAAAAAACTCACCTGATAGAGATAAAAGACAACAGTTCACCTTCATGGAAAAAGCATACAATTTCGCAAAAGAAAATAGAGCTCTATGATTGTGAGTACTAGGTTGGCATTCTCTCCTTCAATCAAAAATGATCCCACTAGAAAGCCAAGAAGCATATGACCTCAACAAAGAAATATTCACAGTCATTAAAGAAAAAGCATACGCAGCATCAAAAGAAATGGCTACTGTATACGGAGAACCAACAGTACTAGAAGGATATGGAAGAAGAAATACTACGCTTATGGCTGTTGCTCCAACAACATCATCAGCATTTATTTTAGGACAAGTATCGCAAAGTATCGAACCGTGGTTTTCTAATTACTACGTAAAAGATCTAGCAAAGACAAAAGCTTCAGTAAAAAATAGAGAACTTGAAAAATTACTAGAATCAAAAGGGGAAAACACAAGAGATGTATGGAACAGCATTAGAGATAACGACTGATCTGTACAACACTTAGGGTTTCTCTCAGAACATGAAAAAAATGTGTTCAAGACATTTGCAGAAATAAATCAATATGCAATTATTGACCAAGCAGCTGATAGACAAAAACTTATAGACCAAGGGCAATCTCTTAACCTAATGGTGAATCCTACTACTCCTGTTAAAGAAATAAACGCACTTTATATTGATGCATGGAAGCAAGGAATTAAAACTCTCTACTACCAACACAGTATGAATGCAGCGCAACAACTAAATAGACAAATTAAATGTAGTTGATGCGAGGGATAGTATCGATCTTTTAGATCCTTCTGAAAACTCATGGAAGAAGCTCAGTTATTGTGTATTTGAACATGAAGTAAAAAGTATGCGTTAAACGAAGATGACAATGGTCCAGGAAGTGAATTAGTAGTTTCTGCTCTATTAAATCCAGAAGAGCGTGAAACAAATTTCAAAAGAAATATCTCAATAATTCAAAACTTGCATGAACGCATTCTAAAAAAGCTAGAAAAAACAAACATGAGGAATGCTGATCAGTTTACAGGCCTACAAACATTAAAAAATTACCTAGATCTTTGAAAAAAGTTAATGCGAAAAGGCGCTGATGCCCTACTCCCCTTATACATAAGTGATTTAACAGTAATCACATATCCGTTATTACAAAATGATAACTTACAACAAGTTATAGATAAAGTTCATAAAGGAGAACTCTGAAGGTGAATAAATCTTAACTTTTCTCCTCATATAGCTACATGAATCGATGAAGAAATTATTCCACTTGTAAAAAATGAGATACTCGAAAAATGAAAAGGAGATCATTCTACATCTCAAGAGGTAGCATATAGTCAAGAAACAAATAATGATCTAATACTTACATGGATCAAAGAAAATTTTCCAGGACTATTTACAAAAAATTTCAAAGTTCTCGTCAAAATAATAAGAAGCAAAGGAAAACTTATAACCGCACTTTCAACTAAATAAATCACATATCATGATAACACCAACAAGATTTTTCATTAGCCAAAAAGCATTTATCTATAATGAAGGGAAAATACTCCTCCTCAAAGAAGCTGATGATGGAGTAAATGTCTGTGTAGATAAACGATGTTTGCCTTGATGAAGAATAGAACTAGGGGAAAAACTAGAAGAAGCATTTGAAAGAGAACTAGAAGAAGAAGTAGGAATATCTACATATGAAAAAAAACTCATTACAGCAGGCCAATTCTTTCCTACAGTTAAGGGAGAAGGATGGCATATCGTCGCTCTCTATCGGTTATGTAAACCAAATTCAACCGACATTCGTTTAAGCACAGAGCATAAAGACGCAACATGGGTAACACTAGAAGAAGCTATGAAATTAGAAAGACCAGGTGATGAAGAAGCTGGATTCATAGCAGTGAAAAAGTATCTAGAAGAAAATACATACTAGTTTTAAACAGGACAAATGTGTGAATAGTTTTAACCATCAAAGAAGATGAAAGTAGATTTCACAACATCAGGATTTGTAGTAAATAAAGCAAAAACACATACAGCATTACTTTTTCACAAAAAGTTAAAAAAACGAATGCAACCTTGAGGTCATATTGAACCAGGAGAATTTCCTCATGAAGCAGCAGCCAGAGAAATAAAAGAAGAATTATGAATATCGTGTCAATTAGATCCAATATATCATCAATATTCTGTTAAAAACCAGTGTATGAATAGTCCCCAATCCAATAGCAACCTATAGACAGATAATTCCACAACATAAAGAAGAATCAGAACATCTCCATTGCGATCTTTGGTTTGTTTACATCGCAAGCAAGAAAGACACTTTTTCAGGCGAAAAAAACGAAAGTAAACGATTTTCAAAAAAAGAAGTACTAGATCTGACTAAACAAGAAACATTTTCTTCAGTCCAAGACTTTGCACATCAGGTATTAGTAAATCAATAGGTGAAAAAAAAACATGTCAACACTATCGACAAAGCCTCCCTTGTTGAAGTAGTTGACATATATATAATAAGGATAGCTAACATCTAAGCTTTCAAAATAATTATAAACTATTTTGAGTAAAACAAAGAAAAATATTGGTTTTACAAAGATGAAACGTCAAACGACATTTTTAATAAGTTGAAACAGCAATTTAACATGATCCAAAATCAATTCGAAAAAATTAATTTCAAAGAAAAGTATCCCGAATACTACACCAACGAAACGGTTGAAGTAACACCAGTAACAACATATGAACTCAACTACTTAACAATTAAAGGTGTGGGACATCCAGATGAAAACAAAAAGTTTCACAAAGCAATTCAACTACTTGAAGGACTCATTTTTGCAATTAAATTCAAACTAAAGAACAATCCGCCAGCAGGATTTTTCGATTTCTGAATGCCACCAAGTGAAGTATTATGGAGTAATATACAAGGTGATAAAAAAGATCGAGATCGAGAAGTAATGCTTCCCGTACCAAAGTTCATAACAGAAGAAAAAATAACTATGGCATGGCGTATTGCTCAGGCTAAATCAGAAGAAAAACTGCCACATGTTAACTTTCGTAAAGGAAAAAAGAAAAAAGTAATTCAAATACTCCACATTGGTCCATACGACGAAAAAAAGAAAAAAATCGAGTTTCTCAAAAAATATGCAAGTAAAAATAAACTAGAACTTAAAGGAAACTATCAAGAAGTATTTCTAAATGATGCAAGAAGGACGAAACCAGAAAAATTAGAAACAATATTACGTTACGAAGTAAAACCAACTAAATAATACTTGTTACTTCCTTCAATAAGAAAATGACAAAATCAATTTCCCTAACATTTGCCTAATCTAAATTAGGCATTTTTTTTTATGATCTAATTATCTTTAACTTTTACAACCAAAAAACATGGAACTCGAAAATATTTTAAGATCATGAGAAAAACATTTTTTCGCTAAGCAATATCATGACGTAAAGTTAGATAACATTGCAAACGATCTGGGAATTAAAAAACCGTCACTATATTACTACTTTACTAACAAAAGAGATTTCTATCTACAAACATTAAGATTCTCTATGAAAAAGTATGTAAAAAAATTAAGATCAATAACAGAACAAAACAACCTATGATCATTTATCGAGCGATACTTAGACTTTCCAAGCAAAGAACAGAATCTATACGCAATCGCTGCTCAAAAAGGATATTGAGATGATAAAGAAATTAACAGTATTATTAATATGTGAAGACAAGTAATAAACACTGATATAAGTAATTTTTTCAAGCAGTACAATATTAAACCAATAACATGATTCCTTATCTGCCAACTACTTGATAAACTAGCAATGGACAATTGTATTGATGGGTACTGTCTTGAATATTCAGTCGACGAAATTACACAAGAATTAGAAAATATTATAAGCAATAACGAAAGGTAAACTTTCAAAACAGTAGATTTTTTAGATTAAACTGATGTAGCTATGTTATTTTTTTGGGAAATAGTTCTTTGGGTAGTGGGTATAACGATACTTATCTTTTTATGAGTAGTAGTATATGACTACTTTTTCCAAAAAGATAATGCAGTAAAATCAAATTATCCATGAGTAGGTCGCTTTCGTTATCTATTTCACGAGCTGCGTCCACTATTACGTCAGTACTTCTGAGACGATAATGCTTTTACACCGAGAGTAGTAATAGATCGAATCCTACATGTTTCATCATGAAAATCATGATACTTTGCGTTTGATAAATTCGATAGTACGTGAAAGTTACACGACCCGGATCATCAAATGATTCATTCTCCAACTCCATACAACAACGAAGAAATGGATCCAAAATATCCAATTATTGGAGAAAAAAGAAAACACCCACTCCATATGGAAAGTTACTTCTACAGATCTGCCATGAGTCTTGGATCAATTGCATTTGAAGCAACAAGTGCTATGGCAATGGCAGCATGTGAAGCTCACGCACCTTTTAACACAGGAGAGTGATGACTTTCAATACATCATATACCCTGAGTAAAATATTCACCAGAAAAAAAATACCTCTCAACTAAAAACATTCCTAAACGAACAAAATGAGTATACACCCTACTACCTGGAGCAAGGTTAAAAAACAGATGGATCGAATGGTGTGGGGATCACTTTGAATCAGAAAAATGAGATAGAGATCTTTTCTTATTCGATAAAGAACAACGACTATTCTATAAGATAAATCGAGATGCACCACTAGACGACTTTCCAAAACCAGAAGAATTAAACGAGAGTTTCGGGCAACTTATTCTCCAAGTAGGGTCAGGTCTCTATGGACTACGTGAAAAAAGAGAAGATGGAAAAATAGTTATAGATTGGGAAAGATACCAAAAAGTAACAAGCTTTGTGCGTGCTGTTGAAATAAAACTCGCTCAATGAGCAAAGCAAACATGATGAATTCTAAAAGCGTCAAAAAACACACATACAATCTCAGAAATTCGTGGTGTACACCAAGGGATAGACTTAATTTCTCCTAACAGATTTCCTTTCCTTCAAAAAGGAAAAGAAGAAGAGTTTTTTGAATTTATAGAAAAAGCCTCTGAATTAAGTTGAGGAAAACCAGTAGGAATAAAAGTAGTTATATCGAATACAGAAAATATTGAACCATTCGCAAAAATAATGGCAACATTACCAAAAGACAAAGGACCAGATTTTATTACCGTTGATGGTTGAGACTGATGAAGCTGAGCTGCGCCAATAGCACTTTGAGTCCTCTTTTGAAAAAAAATATATGATGCATTAGAAACGGTGCAAACAATACTCAAAAAGTATAAGGTCAGAGAAAAAGTAAAGGTGTTTGCTAGTTCAAAGCTCTATGCACCACATATGTCAGCAAGAGCTATAGCATTGTGAGCAGATGCTATTTGAAATGCACGTAGTATCATGATTGCAGGTTGATGTATTAGGGCCTGATTATGTTCAGGAGAATATGGTCCATGTCCAATTTGAATGGCAACAATGAACAAATCAAAAAGACGTTCATATGAGCAAGTATGGAACAAAAAAGTAGAAAGCATGAAAAAATACATCAAAGCTCACAATAAATGACTCATTCAAGTAGCAGCTGTTGCATGAGTTACAAGTCCTCATCTCTTAAATCCAAATCATCTCGTTATCAAAAGATTCAAAAAAATGGATGAACTAATCAAGTAAATATATTTTTACTCGTAAACAGCACATATGATCAAACAACAACACCTCTACACACTAGCAAGAATTATTGTTATTTTCATGATGTTCCAAACATTATATGCAAAATTTACTGCTCAACCAGAAGCTGTAGAAAATTTCAGTCAACTTTTTTGAGGGCGATGAGAACCAAATGCAAGAATTTGAATTGGAATTATTGAACTCATTGCTGGGTCATTATTACTAGCAAAACCACCTTACAGACGATGATGAGCCGCATTAGCATTCTGACTCATGATATGAGCTATATACTTTCATGTCACTATACTAGGTATAAATAATCTCTTCATTTCAGCATGTGTAACATTAGTGGCAAGCTGATACTTACTCTATACAGATAAACAAGAAATTTTGTCATACACTTCAAAACGAACAAATACATGAAAAAAGGAATAATACTACTCCTCATATGATCTCTCATTTTTCCTCTCTCATGAGTTTTTCAAAGATACCTATGAGATGCATGAGTTTGATGAGTGCTACAAATGTTTTTAAGAATGGTAATACCACTAGGGTTATTCTTAATAATGCAAAAAATAAGACAAACAGAAAAAATAATCGAGAAAAAAGATCGACCAACTTTTATACAACGTTGAATACTTCAGTCAATCGACTTCGTAGCTATCTACTTTGCTTATATGTATTTACCCTTGTGAGTAGTCTTACTTATATTTTATATAGCATTCCTTCTCGTAAGTTTTATGTACTGACATGCGTCACTCCATGAAAAAATAAACAAGAAAAAAATATATAGCCTCATATGTGCACTTATTGGTATTTATGTAATGTACACTGCTGATACAAGTTTCATACGAAGTCGACCAGCTGCAGCTGCAGCAATTGCTTGATGATCATATGCCATTAATATGATGTCCAGTAAACACTTAAACACATATTCCGCAGAACAAATAAATACCATAGCATACGCTATATGAAGTATAGTTGGAGTATGAGCAGTAAGTATAGCACACTTTATATGACGAGAACCCATAACAATGAACATTATTCAAATCGATACACTCCTACTAAGTCTTGGGTTATGAGCAGTAACATTCTGATGATTCTATTTTTTAATTGAAGGACTAAAATCAGTTCAATCTCAAAAAGCAAGTATTATACTATTAAGTGAAGTTGTTTTTTCTTTTCTAATATGATGGATAATCTTTTCAGAAATCCCAAATTATGCAACAATACTCTGATGAATAGTTATTATGTCAGCAGTTTCACTTTTTGTCCTTGAACAAGAAGAAACATAAATTACAAGTAATGAGTAAATAAAAAAATCACGCATACAACATCTATCCTTTAAAAAACATTCATTATGAACTGATTGCAAAAAACTTCAGATCTCTTTGTAGAATGCCTTGAGGCTCACAAAGTAAAATACATCTTCTGAGTACCCGGTGAAGAAAATCTAGATCTTGTAGAGTCCCTCAAAAAATCTTCTATCCAGTTAATCGTCACAAGAAACGAACAAACAGCTGTATTCATGGCGGCAACCTACGGAAGATTAACTGGGCATACGTGAATAGCTCTAGCCACTCTATGACCAGGTGCAACAAACATGATGACTTGAGTTGCATATGCACAGTTATGATGAATGCCTGTCTTAGTGATAACAGGACAAAAGCCAATTAAGCACTCTAAACAAGGTAAATTTCAAGTGATCGATGTTGTTGGTATGATGAAACCAGTAACAAAATTTAGCCAAGTAATTGTAGACGGAGCAAGAGTCCCTTCACTGTTAGCGCATTCATTTCAAATAGCAGAATCAGAAAAACCAGGAGCAGTTCATCTAGAATTACCAGAGGACATAGCAGGTGAAAAAATCAATGCAACTTTCTCACCAATTGTATACGAAAAAATAAGAAGACCTATACCTGATCCTAAAGCAATGAAAAGTGTAATAGATAAATTACACGAAGCAAAACGTCCAATGCTTCTCGTCTGAGCATGAGCAAATAGAAAAAGAATAACAAAATATCTCACTGAGTTTATAAAGAAAAATAATATTCCATTCTTCACCTCACAAATGTGAAAATGAGTAGTAGATGAGCGTTTACCTCAATTTATCTGATCAGCAGCTCTTACAAGCGGAGATCATCTACATCATGCAATCGATAAAGCCGACCTGATTCTTGCAATAGGACACGATATCGTAGAAAAACCAACGAATATTATTGAAAAATCAAAAACCGAACTCATTCATATTAGTTTCACACAGGTCCAATTTGATGAACTCTACAAGCCTAGTTTACAAATTGCAGGAGATATAGGAAACACCATGTGGCAACTCAGTGAAGCAGATTTCTCACAAGCGAAACGAGACTTTACAGAAGTATACGAAGCAGCAAACGATGCTAAAGATATGCTTAACTCTCGAGCAGAATCACACTACAACAAAGAAGTAATGATGCCAGGAAGACTTATTAAGACTCTGCGTGAAGTACTAGGAGAAGAAGACATAGTAGCTCTAGATAACGGACTTTACAAAGTACGATTCGCTAGAAATTATCCATGTTATCATCCTAACACACTTCTTCTTGATAATGCATTAGCGACTATGTGAGCATGATATAGCTCTGCACTCATGGCCAAAATGCTCAACCCAGAAAAAAAAGTTGTTGCAGTAGTCTGAGATTGATGA
>JAHDCT010000004.1:24485-30720 GCA_020629735.1 bacterium
ATTCGTAATGAACCTCGGAGACATAGAAACTGCCGTAAGATTACAAAAAGATCTTGTCATAATGATCTTAAATGACGACGCATATGGAATGATTAAGTGGAAGCAAAAAAATATGGGATTTGAGGATTTTTGATTAGATCTTAAAAACCCTAATTTCCCTCTCTTAGCACAAGCATTCGGTGCACAATGACACAAGCTGGACGACCCAGATTCATTTAAAGAAGAGATAACAAAAATTATAAACAGTCCATGAGTACATATAGTAGAAGTACCATTCCAATACCCAGAAAAAATTCAGTAAGTTATTTATTTTTCTTCACACCATATCATGAAAAAATTTATCATCTGATTGAGTATACTTATACTTAGTGTAGGTACAGCATTTTGACAATTTATGCCAAGCCAAGAACTTGAAGAAAAAGTAGAAAAAGTATGAACTGCTCTAATTGAAATAATCGAAAAAAAGTATGCATCAAACTACGACTTACTTATTTCAGCAATAGAATGATTTAAAGAAAAAGTACGTGGTAACGAAGAAAAAACATGGATCATTTCAGCACTCATTTCACAAATAGAACAAAGAAAAGAAGTAACACAAGCAATCAACAATGCACAAATGTGAATACGACAAGGATGTGCAAGTACATGAGAAGTGATTAACTGCATTCCAGAAGTAGGGTTAACTCTAGTTTCTGCAGGAAAAACTATTAGATGAGTAAGCTATTCATGACAGGAGGAATGAATCGTGTGAAAAGATGGAATGAGAATCTATGCTACATTTTATAACTTACCGGATCCTGAACCAGATAATTTCTATGAATGACGGATCGTAAGACCATCACCATTAGATGTCATATCTACCTGAGTAGTATACAAAGAATGAGATGTACGAGTTAATGACCGAACCAGTGACTTTAATTTAGATAACCATACAAAGTACGTCCTTACCTTAGAACCAAACGATGATGACCCTGCACCAGCTGATCATATCTTTGATGGAGAAATAAAATAATTGACTTTTGTGGATAAAAAAGTATAAGAAGTTATCTATAATTATATAAATCATGGGACTTAATGACTTAAATACATGAGAAAAGATTTGATATGGAACTGCTATACTCTCAGCTTGAGTAACACTCTTATGAGATACAGTTTCTTCATGACTTCTCACTACCTTAGGGTTAAATTGAATAAAATATGGAGCACTCGTGTGACTCTGATCATCAATCCGAAGACGAGGATCAAATCGAGTAAGTAAAACATTATGATCTTCAAAATCAGTAGCTTCAACTCTTTCTGCAAGATAAAAAAGTTGTCATATAAAAAATCTTAGTATGAGGATATTCATACTAAGATTTTTTTTCCCAAAAATAAAAATCACTATTCTCATAGACCTTCAGTTGCAGTTACTCATTATATAGGTAGATCTACAACAGATAGCTTGGTCTTTATTTTTCTGTTCACATATCATGCACCACATGTCGCATATCTTTCATCTAGTTGAACAAAAATACGAATATTCACTAAGAAAAGACACAACACGAGCCACCCATGTACCCTATTTTAAAGCAATCCAACACTTCATTTCCCAGCTTGAAGAACATATTAGAGCAAACAACACAGAAGCTCTAGAAACAGAACTAAGTGACATCTTACGAGACTACTGCAACTTATTACACACACTAGAAAAAGAATGATACATCAATCAGAAAAAAAATATTTTTGATAAATGTTTAGAAAAATATGAAGAGAGAGTAAGCGGACATAGAGATGAAAGTATAGATCGAACAGAAACTAAAACACTACAAAGCTCAAGACTCTTTCATAAACAAGTATTATCAGACAATACACAATAACAGAAAGCCAAAAATGTATTATTTATTAAGCACCAATGAGCATAGATATTCAAGAAATCATACAGTTGTCAGAAGTTAAATACCAACACGAAATAGAATTACAAAACGAGTATAGTTCACGAAAGCCATATCTTGAAGAAATAAAGAAGGAAATAAATGAGGTAACAGAGGAAATTAAGAAACATAACCACATTTATTTAGAAGATGAGCTAGCCGACGTACTACGAGACTACATAAACTTACTTGTAGGACTTAAAAACGAATGATACATTTCAAAAGTTAATTCGGTAATTGAAACATGCAAAGAAAAATACGGAAAAAGAATTTCAGATAAACTAGAAGGAATTGTGCGAGAAGAGACAAAAAAACAGCAAAAAAAAGACCTAAAAGAAAGACACAGCAAATATTACAATATATAAGACATTTATTTTCTTAGTACAAATGACCATAACTCCCATTCTCATAGCACAAATTGTTATCACACTTATCTTTCTTATGGCAGTACCACCTAAATTATTAGGAAAAGATGAACCTAAAAAAATGTTTGAAAAACTATGAATGGAACCAGAAGGAAGAATCCTCAGTTGAGTTGCAGAACTCTTAGCAGTGATATTTCTATGGATACCAGGATATCTGACATACGGTGCCTTACTCGCTTGAGGAGTGATGATTGGAGCAATTTGATCACACATAACGAAGCTTGGTATCAATAAAATGTTCTATATGGCCATTATTGTTCTTCTCGCTAGCGCTTACATCCGACTTTCAACGACAGGCTTAATATAAAATTAGTCAAAAAATTTACTTCATTATAAAGTAATTTACTTTTCATACATAGATCATTATCTATATTGAAAAATTTTTCATATTTTCAAAAAAACAAAAAACATGTGCGCATAGATGCGAAAAAAGTCTCTAAAAAAATGAGAGCAAAATTAAACGAACATCTATAAACACTAAGTGAACTTTACTTTAATATACTATCAAATACAATAAACGCGTTATTTAATTTTATACATCACACATGGCAACAATAACTTCAGTTAACCCATATACATGAGAAACTAACGGTACATTTGAAAGACATACCAACGAGCAACTAGAAGAAATCATCAATAAAGCTCATACTGCATATCTCTCATGGAAAAAAACCACCTTTGAAGAAAGAAAACAACTCTTTCTAAAACTAGCAGACATCATCGATGAAAAAAATGAAGAACTAGCAGAACTCGAGGTAAAGGAAATGTGAAGATTGTACTCTGCAGCAACAAAATGACTAAGAGGGACAGCAAACCTTATAAGACGGTTCGCAAATAATGCAGAAAAAGTACTCTGAGACCAACCATTTAATCATGACTGACTAGTAGGAAAGTACAAGTATGATCCACTAGGAGTAATTTACGGAGTTGGGCCATGGAACTTTCCGTTTAATCAAGTATTAAGAGCTGCGGTACCAAATATTCTAGCAGGAAACACAACTGTATACAAGCATGCTTCAAATGTTCCATTCTGCGGACAAGCTATTGAAGATCTTTTTCACGAAGCCGGATTTCCAAAAGGAATTTATACAAATCTTTTTAGTTCATGATCACAATCAGAATATATTCTTGCTCATACATATGTAAGAGGAACAAATCTAACATGATCAGAATGGGCAGGATCAGCAGTAGGGGCACTTGCAGGGAAATATTTAAAACCTTCAGTTCTTGAACTGGGTGGAAATGATGCATTCGTTCTCCTAGATCATAAAGACACAGTATCAATGGTAGCGCAAGCGGTAGCCTGTCGTGTCAACAACGGTGGACAAAGATGTAATTCATCGAAAAGATTCATTATTCTTGAAGAACATTATGATGAATTTGTGAAACAAATGGGAGAATACATGTCACAGCTTACATTATGAGATCCAATGGATCTAACTACTGATATACCGCCAATGTCATCAAAAAAACTCATAGATGAAATTCATGGACAAGTAACAAAAACTGTCAAAGAGTGAGCAACACTTATTACATGAGGAGAAATACTCGGAGAAAGACAACAATTTTACGCTCCAACTCTCCTTGCAGATGTAACACCTGACATGACCAGTTATAAAGAAGAAGTCTTTTGACCAGTAGCGTCAGTAATTAAATCAAAAAGTGTAGAAGAATCAATTAGGTTGGCAAATGACAGTGATTTCTGACTATCAGCAGTAGTCTTTTGAGATAACATAGAAGAATGTAAAAAAGTTGCTCAACAGCTCGAATGAGGAATGATTTTTGTTAATAATCCAGCATGATCAAAAGCAAGTCTTCCTTTTGGATGAGTTAAAAAGTCATGATATGGAAAAGAAAACGGACCAGAATGACTAAGAGCTTTCACAAATAAGAAAACAATCGTTTACGAAGTTAACTAAAAAATGCCATGTCATATAAACACAATGCATCAGAAGCGGGAGAACTGCATGACATAGTCATGTCATGACAAAGGATTTACATTATTGACACAAAGAAAGGCAACTATAGAGGGTGAAAATCATATTCTGAAGAAAAGTTCTTTGTTGTTCTAACAGGGGAAGTTGAACTACATACAACAACATGATGAAACGAAAAAAAAGACATATGTACTCCTGGAGAAATACACCACATCCCAGCAAATACTCCAAACCTCTTCTACTTTCCCAAAGACAGTCAAATCGTTGAGTGGTTTAATAAAGAAGCAACAGCAGAAAAATATAAGCCATATTATGACGTTAAAAACAAATCAATAGCATAACAAAAAAACTTGCTACATAAGAAGACTATGTGTCCTAGACCATAGTTTTTTTATTCACATTTTTAATTTTTCAAGTTTCTTATCCAGTAAAAGTAGCTTATCCAAAAGAACTTCTTTACTGTTTTTACGTAAACTTAAAAGTTTAATTGGCGCTAAACCAAACTTATATACTCACCAGGACGTTGCGTACATCGCTCATCAGACAACCCCCACTTTAGCAGCTGCATTTGTATGTCATAAATACATAAGAACTGCAACGCACAAAAGAGAAACAAAATAAAAGCAAAAGCTTAAATTGAAAGTACTCTACAAAAAATTAGCAGATAATCCGTTAACTTTTTTTCCAATTCTTTGTGGCTAACTTTTGCTTTCGTTCGAAGATTCAATGATTTAATTATTTTTCTTAAGTCTGCATTTTAACCTCTCAACCCACATTAAGCTAACGAAACAATATCTTCGAATATCACAAATTTGTAATTCAACACGTTAGAACAAGTTTAGAATATTTTTTATTTCGTTTTTCAAAGATCTCATTTTCAATTTCAGAAAATGATTCATCTCACGTAAAGAATTTCTTTCAAACCAAATCTCTTCCATAAAATCAACTCGGTATAGTAGAAAAAAAAGCCATAGGAGTTAACTCTAAAGATTCTAGCACAATTCTAATCCATGGATTCTCACGTAAAACTTGATCTATTTCTTCTTGAGAAAAAGGACGATTCAATAAATTAGCTTGAACAAGCTTTCAAGCTTCTTTAACTGATGCCCAATCTTGAGGCACTCGAGCTTTTCACTCAACTGATTCTTTTTCTGGTGCTTGATCTTCCATAAAAAAAGTATAAGCACAAATAAAAGCTATGCAAATTATTACTTTAATCACGCTGCTCTCTTATGATCTACTTTGATAAAAAAGCACTAGAGTTTCTAGAACACTTAGAAGGACACAACTCAAAAGAATGGTTTGATGAAAACAGAGAACGATATCACACCTCTCTTAAAAATCCCTTTGATCTCTTTCTAAAAGATCTCATCAAAGAAGTTCAAAAAGATGATCCAAGTATTCAAATAGAGCCTAAACATGCTAAATTTCGTATCAATCGTGACATAAGATTCTCGAAAAACAAACAACCCTATAAAACACACATATCGGCAGTCATTTCTAAGTGAGGTCGTAAAGATACCGTAAATCCAGGCCTCTATGTTCATTTTTGAAACGATGGAGTTCATTTTTGAACTTGATGTTACCAACCAGAAAAAGCACATCTCCATGCTATTAGATCTTTCATTATGAAACATCCCAGAAAAGTAAACAACGCACTCAATAATAAAGAAAGTAAAGAAATATATGGAGAACTAAGGGGAGCAAAAAATAAAAGACTTCCTAAGGAATTTCAAGAAGCTGCAAAGAAAAATCCTCTCTTATTTCACAAACAATTTTACTTCTACACAAAATACCCATCGAAACACATGATCAGAGAAGATTTGATCGATTTTTGCATGGTTCATCGACATGCAGCAAAACCACGAAGAAAAGTAATTCAATTTGCGCTCAAAGAATTTCAAGAATAAAAAAAGCTCAAGATCGGGTCCTTCCCAACTCAAGCTTTTCTTCTCTGGAAAAA
>JAHDCT010000004.1:30820-32995 GCA_020629735.1 bacterium
AAAAAAAGCTCAAGATCGGGTCCTTCCCAACTCAAGCTTTTCTTCTCTGGAAAAATGCAGTATCGTTACTCAAAAAGTAGTTAACCTTCAATATAGAAAAAGTGCCAAATTAAAGTACCAAAGATACCTATTACCCAAAACCAATGCCAAGCACCGACTCGGGTATACGTATACTCAAAATCTGTAATCTCAGTATCTTTAACCATCTCAAACACTTCTACCTTGTTAACTATCGTGCAAACTAAACCAAAAAATATACACAATATATGAAGACATAAAAAGAGTATGTACCATTCAGAATTTTGGAAAATGTATAAAGCAAAAAACATCCAAATTATTAATAAGAATATTACATAAATAGAAGTCCTTGTTACATGTTTCTCATCCTCCACGTTCGCATAATACAATTCAATCTGAGTAACGTGTTTCTTTTTCCAAAAAAGAAATCCAGTCGCTAAAAGCAATACTATAGCGAAAATAATTTTATAAATCATAGTTAATTTGTTTTTTTTTGATTTTAATTCTAAGAAACGTACCATAGTCACTATAAGAATTTCTCAAAAAATAGAAAGTAAATTTTAAATAAGTCAATATTTATTCAAAACACAACATGTTCTTTCCAATCTGAGACGATCAAGTACATAATTGATACACCCCTTATTTCTCTTGGCTATTTTTAGCCATAAACGTTGCTGTTTTTCTCTTTCAAGCATGATTAAATCCATCATGATTTAATGCCTTTATAACGACTTACGGATCAATTCCTGCTGAAATTATGGCTGGACAAGATATCTACACGTTACTCACAAACATGTTCCTTCATGGTAGTTGGATGCATCTCATAGGAAATATGCTCTACCTATACGTTTTTTGAGATAATATAGAAGCAAGTATTGGAAACACTAAATTCCTCGTTTTTTATCTTGCATGATGAGTAGCAGCAAGTGCAGCACACATCTTCTTTAATGTATGAAGCAGTATACCAGCAGTAGGTGCATCATGAGCTATAGCAGCAGTCTTATGAGCATACCTCGTTATGTTTCCATGATCTAAAGTGAAAATGCTTTATATTTATTGAATGCGCACCATGCTTGTTCCAGCAGGGTATTTTCTTCTTATCTGGATCTGAATGCAACTTTTCTCAGGTGTATGAGCTGAAATGAGTAACTCAGGTGATTGATGAGGAACTGCACGACGAGCTCATATATGATGATTTGCCTTTGGACGAATCGCAGGACGCTATTTCAAAAAATTAGACAATAAATGAATGCTCGTATCAAAAGAACATCCATCCTCATCTTCTAAATTTCCTTTTTGATAAAATGAATAAAGCACAAATTAAACAACTCGTTGAAATAAGCAAAAGAGCTGGAGAAATCGCTCTAGCTCATTTTAAAGCATGAATAAAAATAACCGACAAAGCTGATAAAACACCAGTAACTCAAGCTGATATTGAAGTAAGTGATTTCCTTATCCAAGAACTACCAAAAATCGTACAAGGTGACGTGTATTCAGAAGAAAAAACACTATCACCCCAAAGTGACTATCTTCGATCTATAGACCCTATAGATGGAACAAGAGATTTTGTTATTTGAAAGCCAGAACGAGCTGTAATGATAGGTCTTGTTCATAAAACACAATGACCTCAGTGCGGAATCATCTATCATCCAAAGATAGACACCTATATACTATGAACTAAAGCAACATGACTAATAAAAGGAATCTGAGAGGTGCAGGAAAAAATAGAATTAAAGAAAAAAACAAAAAATATACTTTATAAGAACAATGCACTAGAAAATACAAATTCGTTATTGCTCCTCAAACAACGTTATCAAAATTGACGAAAACTAGATAATGATAGACCTGAGTGATATCTCTATACAAGATTTTTAACAGAAGGATACAACGAACTTATCCTCTGAAAAGGATATAGTCATGAACTTGTTACTCTTGCTGGATTACTCTCTTCAACAAAAAAGAACATCTATATCGATGGAAAAATACTGAACACCTACCAAAAACAAGGAAAACTAGAAAAAATGATACACGTTTTCTAATCTAAACCTAAGAACGTGCGCGAAGTTTTCTAAAGAAAAGGAACTTAACAATCTCAACCATAAAGAAAATACCAACAGCAACTGCAACACCTCGAATCCAGTACATTCACATTTCACT
>JAHDCT010000075.1 GCA_020629735.1 bacterium
AGTAGTTCGTTACATCTCAGTTGTTCATGCCTGAATAGATAATTTTCTGCTCTCAGATATGCTTGATTGCAAAATCTATTATTTCACTTCTTCTTTTTATGTTTTTTGGTCTTTTGCTGATTGGTTTTTCTTCTAAGTTCAGATTGAAAATGTTTTTCCCCCTAAAATATTTACACATTTTAATCAGACAATCTTTGAAATTGGTTTCTAAAAATTGATAAAACACTATGTTAACCCTTTTTTCTCTTCATCTAAAGGAAGGTGTGTATTCGTTACCATCTATGATGAGAGTTTTATGGTTTTTAATATGTTGATTGCAATATTCTCGAACCTCATTTGGGTATCCAAAATTTTCTGCATTAAAAGTTATTTTAAATAAAGAGCTTAAATACGTTTTCCTATATTGACTTATATATTGTGCTAGGGCTTGTGACAAATAAAGTATTTCCATTGCTTCCCTTTCTCTAGAGCTTTTTTCATATTCATCTACAAAATTAATGAAGGTGTTTTCTTCTTGCACTATAGTAAGAATTTCATCCTTAATTCTTTGTGTATACTCTGGAAGTTCATCTCTATCAAATCATAGGTGAACATAGTGATGTATTTTGAGCAAGTCAATCTTGGTAAAGAAGTAATTTAGTTGTTTTCTATCTTTTTGTTGGTGGAAAGAGATAATCTTTTGACGATACTCGCATTTTTTTAGGGTCGGCTCATCGTTCTTTTATGAGCCACATATATGATGAGACGCATTGACCTATATATTCTCCTCAGAAGATATGTTTGATTTGATCAAATCAGCTGAGTGTTTTAAAAACGTTATTTTTTTGTTGTGTAATTACTGCTCCTGGCGTTACTTTTTGAATAAGTTGTGAGAAAAAATTTTCTTGATAGAATTGTAACCTTTTTGTGTAATTTTCTAAAAATGCTTGGTGAATGTAGAAATGTGCATTTCCCATTTCTACGTCTCATAGGCGATACTTAATTCATATTTCAGCAATTCTATCTTTGGCGCTCTTAAATTCTTTTACTGGATCTTTTATTCATCTATCGTAATTGCTCGTATCTCAGTTATTCATTCAAGAGTAGAGGATTCTTTTTTCTCATACTTGTTTTATTGCAAAATTAATGATTGCATCTCTTCTTTTTTCGTTCTTACATTTTTTTCTCTTTGGGTTGTTTGGAAATTTAAAGTTAAAAATATTTTTTCAGTCGAATTCATCGCATGCTTCTTTTACTACTTCAAGAAATTCATTTTCTAAGAAGAAATAAAATGCTTTATTTGCTATTTCTGTTTTTTTTAAAAAATCTTTTTCTTTAATGCTTTTTTGAATATTTAATGTTGGATGAGTTTTAATTCTCTCTTCACAGAAGTCTCGAAGTTTCTTATTAATGCCTACATGTTCATGAGAGAAGACTCCTTTAAATAAAGGGTGGATAAGTGTTTGCTGATAAAGACGAGTATAATGAGCTAAATGATCTGCTATATGCATTATTTGCTGTGTTTCTATTTCTCCATCACTTTGCTCATACTCATCAATAAAGTTGAAAAACACGTCTTCTTCATTCATCGCTTTTAGTATTGATTCTTTTATATTGCTGGTAAATTCTGGAAAGTCTTCCTCATCTCGTCATAGATGTATATAGTGTCTTATCGTTAGACTCATGTGCTTTTTTTTCTAAAGGAGAGTTTTATTTATGCATATTTATTTATATTAGTCAATATATCTTTTCATGATCTTTTCATTCGCTTAAATTTGCATTACTTGGAAACATATCTATTACAAGGTAAGTTCTTTTATCTACTATGATAGTATGAGATATTTCTTTCGCCTGTTGGCTTTTTTTGTTGTGCTTTTTACTTGAAGTACAGTTTTTGCTTATACTCCTAGTACATCTGATTACGTAATTGTTGATAAAATTTCTACACTTGTAGATGGGTATGATGAATATCAGTTGGAACAATTTGTTCCTTTGCTAGAAGGAGCACAATCTGCTTTTATGTATACTGATGAAAGGAAATACTGGTATGCTCAAGAAATTTTAAAAGTAATTGATAAGAGGTTGACGTATTTATCCATGAATGCTTTGCTTGATGAAATTGCTGAGGGTAACTTAGTAGAAAAGTGAGATATGGTTGAAGTCCATTACGTTTGATCGTTAGATGATGGGACTGTTTTTGACACTAGCATAGAGGATTTAGCAATTAAATATTGAACATATTCAGCAAACAGGCCTTATCAACCTTTGCGTTTTGAGGTATGAGCAGGACAAATGATTGCATGATTTGATAATTGAGTTTTTGGTATGTACGTTTGAGAAGAAAGACGTATTGTTATCCCTGCTGAGGAGTGATATTGAGAATGGCGTTTGGATATGGTACAAGAGATCCCTATGGAAACATTCGAGGAATGAGGAATGATTCCCGTTGTTTGAGAACAGTATAATTTTTGATTTACTCAGTGAGTTGTTGTTGAAATTAATGAGTGATCAGTTTATGTAGACTTTAATCATTTTCTGGCTTGAGAAACACTTATCTTTGATGTAGAGCTAATTGGGTTAGAAAAATAATTTTGCTTATACTTTTTATCTTTTGATTTTTGCATTATGAGACTGTTGTTAAGAATTTTACTTGTTGGAGTGTGAACTTTAGGGTTGCTGTGAATGACGTTTGCTGGGAGACCGAATCCATTAAGTAGCCAGGAAACTAAGGTGCTAAAAAAGGTGTATCCTTTACTAGAAAAACTTTCTTATCAATCACCTAACGAATTTGATGCAATTTACGATATGTTGCAGCAGATTTCTTTGTCACATGATCGACAATCAAATGATGCCACTGAATCTAGAAAGAGTAGATTAGCTTATGATTTATCTGCATATATGAGGCAACTTTCTTACCCCCAAGTAAGTGCTTCTGATGATATTATCTCTGAAATTACTTTGATTGAAGCTGATGATTCATTCACTTTTACTTGGGATGAGAGTGATGACATCAAGGGGAAGGCAGTGTATCATATTAGATGAACAGTTTCGATCATGTTAGAGTCATGACCTTATGAAGCTTGAAATATTCATCTTATACAAGATCACGCTAAATTTTCTTGACTAAAGCAGAAATGAAAAATTCAGTCTGTTACTATTCGCTTTGAAAATGCTTTATGAAAACCATTGAAGACGTATACAAAGTCCTTTCTTAATGATAATGAACCAGACTTAGATATTCCAAAAATTTCTGATGATCAGTTTGCAATATTGACTCAACATCTTCCTGCATGAGCTCTGGATAATGAAATTTTACTTTTAGAATTTACTGATTTACAGTGCCCATTTTGTCAACGTTTTGAACGCGCAGGAACACTTGAAGAATTGAGTAAAGAACAATGAGTATGAACGGTGACATTGGCTTTTCCTTTGAGTTTTCACCCACAAGCTTTCCCTGCTGCTGTAGCGACGAACTGTGTGCATAGATATGCATGATATGAGGCTGCTCAAATGTATAAGTCAGCTGTGATGGAAACATGACTAGGTCTTGCTTCAGACGTGATTGACGTGCTTTATGAAATGAACTACTCTAATTCTTATGAAGATAATATATTTACTTGTGTAGAGAACCAAGAAACTGCTAAGGCAGTACAACAACAAATGGATATATGAAGGAACTTGTGAATTACTTGAACACCTGGAACCTTAGTGGTGCATGTTCCAACTCAGTATTATAAAAAAGTATCTTGAGCAGTACCTGCTTCTTCATTTACGTGAGTTATTGATGCAATGCAGCAGGAGAACTGGGAAAGTATTTATGCTCCGATTCCTACAGTCTATTACCCATCAAAACCAGATGCTAAGCCTCAAGCACCGTCTCCTCAAGCTCCAAAAGTGTCGACTGTAAATCAGGAGAAATATGATGTATTTATGGAAGGAAGATATGTAAAATGAAAGAAAGATGCACGTCTTACGATTATTGAATTTTCTGATGTGCAGTGTCCTTTTTGTCAAAGACATGCGAATAATGGTACTTTAGATCAAGTGCTTGCAAAGTATGCTGGTGATGTGAATGTAGCGTTTGGGCATTTTCCATTAAGTTTTCATGTACATGCTCAGATGGCTTGAGAGGCTATTGAATGTGCTGGTAAACTTTGAGGAGAAGAAGGGTATTATGCTTTCAAAACGTGATATTTCGCGGCTTGATGAAATTCAAATAAGGATATTGCATTAGATGTTGCTGAAGAGGTGTGACTTTCAGTTACTGACATGGATGACTGTATTGAGAGTTGAGAATTTACTGAAAAAGTAAAATCAGATATGACTTTCGGTCAAAGTTTGTGAGTGACATGAACGCCTGGTAATATCTTGATAGATAATGTAACTGGTGATTTTGTGAAGGTAAGCTGAGCTGTTTCAGCTAGTGCTTTTGATGCTCCGATTCAAAGTTTTTTAGAGTAAAAAATAGTAATTAGGAATTTATTTCTGTTGAATTGTTGTATGAAAAATATTCAAGATTACCTTCAATGTGATCCAACGTCAGTCTCGTGACAAGTTCCATGATTTATGGAACATATGTTACAGAAAATTGATGATACGCTTAAAAAATGATTAAGGGTTCTCGTTCTGGCATTGACGAAGAGATCATGTGAAGATATTACTAATTATTTGCTTTCTTGATGATATAAAACGTATTACTTGCATAGTGATGTTGATACTATAGACCGTTGGGAAATTATTAATAAGCTGAAAACTTGAGAAATTGATGTTTTGGTATGAGTTAATTTACTTAGAGAATGAATAGATTTGCCTGAGGTGTGATTTATTGCTATCCTTGATGCAGATAAACAAGGATTTTTGAGATCAACTACAGCATTAGTTCAAAATATATGACGTGCGGCTCGTAATCCTGATAGTGAGGTAGTGCTTTACGCTGATAAATTTACCTGAGCTATGATGAGAGCTCTTCATGAGACCTATCGTAGGAGAGCTATTCAACATGAACATAATGTTGTTAATAATATTACTCCAACAGTGGCTAGCTCTAATGCTAAGTCACTTGAAGTGGTTAAAACTGATGAAGAGTTAGAGAAAATGAAAGAATTTCAAATGATTAGAAAATGAAAGGTGAAGAAGTTGAAAAGAATGACGAAAAAAGAAAAACAAATTATTGCTGATGACTTGAGAATTCAACTGGATTTGGCGATAAAGGAGTGGAGATTCGAAGATGCAGCTACTATAAGAGATCAACTGAAAGGTTTAAACGAGGGATAATCTATTTTTGAATTTTATGTTTTATTTCCCTTAGAAGAGAAATAGCTTGTTCAGGTAAGGTATACATTATTAATTTTCTTAGTAAGGACCTATGAAAATAGGGATACCCTTTTGCGCTTTTTAAATGATATAGAATTGTATTTTTTCTCATTTCTTTTGAATGAGTTTTAGTAGTGTTGGCGTTATAGACTCTATACTCTGTTAGATATTCTGGTAAATTTTTTCATGTGTACTTTTTTAGAATTCTTAAGTACATATCTGCGTCATCGCACATTGTTACCCTTGGATCATAAAGTCATATTTTCTTGTATATTTCACGATGTACAAGAATTGAAGAATGTAAAAATGCTGTTTTAAGTAAAGCATTTTTGACTATTTGATCATGATTTTCATGATAGTTTAGTGATCATGTAATATTTCCTTCATAATCAATTATTTTTGCATTTGTTCAGATAATTCAGATGTTTTTATCTTT
>JAHDCT010000076.1 GCA_020629735.1 bacterium
TTCACCTCCAAGGAGAGAGAGGATTGTATTAATTCTTTCACCACGATGACCAACAAAAACCCCCACTGGATCAACTTTTTCATCATCTGTTGACACCAACATTTTTGTTCTTTTTCCTGTAATTCTTACGATTTTATCAATTGTCACTAATTCTTCTTCATATTCAGGCACGATTCTTTTCAAAAGAGCGTCAATAAATTCTGGCCCACCTTGCGTGATATCTAAGTTAATACCTCCTGTTCCTTTAGAAATTTGCTTAAGAAATACAATAATTTCTTCTCATGAATGGTAAACTCTATTTGGCACTTGACCTTGAGGAGGAAGCACTACTGTTGTTGCATCAATATCAAGCACTACACTATCAGCAGTTGCTCTCAGCACTTTTGCTTTAAGAAGTTCTCCTTGTTTATCTTGGAATTTTTCGAAGAAACGCTCTCTTTCAATGTTTTTTAGGTTTTGCTTGATAGTTTGAGCAGCAGCCATAACTCAAATTCTTGTGAACTCAAGTGGATCTGGAGTAATATCAATAGTTAGAGCATCACCTACTACCGAATCTTCTTTGATTTCTTTTGCATCGGCAAGAAGCATTTGACGTTCTTCTTCCTTTTCTTCAATTTCGTTAACAACATCTCGTACTCTATAGATTCTAATCTCACCTCATCATCCTACAGAAACCGCAATATTTGCTTTTCTTTCATGAGGCATATAGTCCTTTTTATACGCGGTCTTGATACCCATTTTCATAATATCAAGTACTTGCACTGGATCATACTTATACTCAGCAATTAGCTGTTCAATAGCTTCTTTAATCTGTTGTCCGTTTAATCTCATAATGTTTATTTGGAAAATAAATAAAGCTCCTCAAAATTGAGGAGCTTTTGTTTTCTTTACTATAGTCAAAAACTTTTTTTTATCAAGTCTGAATTAAGCCTAAAAAAGAACTAAACAATGATATATACGAGAACACTACTAAACAGCATCAATTTTTAAGCACTCTATATCTATACAATGGCTATCTTAATGCATAGGTAGTTACGAATAGCCTCGTCGAGGGTTATATCATCAGGTATTTTTGATGACATAATCCAAGCCCAACGAACGACTACTGTTATAGGAAGTAGAAAAAGTGGCAGAATGTTAGGACCGATTATCCAAAAGAATATGTCATCAATTTCCCAGAAGGGAGATAATATTAGTAACGATATTGTAATCGAAATTATGATAACATTTCTTAAAAAGATTTCAGTTTCTTCCCTTGAGGACTTTACCCTTTTTTCAATGATAAAATCCTCTATAAACTCCGTTACCGTTCCCGCAATAAACAAGGATATTGGTAATAGAAGTATAGAAAAGGGAATTACCCATGCATACATCAATTCTTCCATATAGAGAACCTTTATGCCAGGGATTAACAAAAAACATATAAAGCCACTTAATCCAAACACAAAAAGGCCTGAATTGTCGAGATTTCTATGTTGCTCAATCTTACTTCTTAACCACTCTTCTTTAGCCTTAGCTAAAGGACTGCCTGCACTTTTGTGCTCAGCAGAACCTAATCTGTTAGACATATTTGATACCCATTTCACTTTATCTATATAGTCTAACATATATAGATAAGTTATTTATAAAATGGTTTTTTGCATTATTATGCAATAACATATTAGCCGTAAAAAAGATTTGTCAAGTCTTTATTTTCATGTCCTTATTGTCACTTTTACACTTCTTTTTTCGTCTTCTTCATTACATCCATACGAAGTCATGCTAATTCAATATGTTTTGTAAATAATCATGCTTTTTCCATTGCTGATATCATTCTGCCTATTCCTATTCCTCCACCAGATCTTGGAAAGAAGTCATGCGAGAGAAATTCTTCTAACTCAGCATTCACACGTTCTTCACCAAAACGGTTATATAACAATCATGCATATTCTCCATTACTTATCGTTAGAAACTACTCTCTCATTTCGTCTTTATCACAACTCCTCTCTGCTGATCAAATTGTCTCCATTCCATACATAATTACATCTACTTTTTTAGCATACTCACCATCCTTTTTCATATTCCAAAACGGACTCGTGTATTGTGGAAAATCTGTTAGATAAACTACAGGATTGTAATCCCTTTGCATAACATATTCATGAGCATGCGTTAACTCTTTTACTCAATAGCCTCATGCAACTTCATCATAACTCAATTTCACACCTGGATCAAACCCCATCCATTCTAAAAGTTCCATTTCCCATTGGATCATTGTTTCCATTCATCAATGAACTTCGAATTCAAACATAGGAAATATAGTTTCGTGTCTTCATGGAATTGGATCTGGTTCATTTCTATAACTTGTCGAGACACAAAAAAAACCAGGAACATCTGGTTGTTGAAGGAGTTCATACTCTAATCGCATTTGCCCTGTTTGAGGGAGTGGCCAAGTTTGATTTTGCCAGTCAAAGGTTTGAATGGTTTCGGGATCTTCACAAGCAGCGAGGATACTACGCCTAGACTGTGGGTGTACTTCGATACATCACTTAGATGCAAAAAATCATCTCATTAAAGTAACTGCAGTGTGAAAGTGAGTGTGCAACATACATTCCTAATAAAGAATAAAATGACTACGTCTCGTAACTTTCTCCTGAACGGCTTTGCCCTTATAAAGAGTAAAATTTGGCTAAAAAAAAACCGATAGAAGTATCGGAGGCACTGTTTTTTTGAGAGCCTTCATTGTTATACTTTTTTACAAAAACTTATGCAAGTTTTTTTTGACAAAAGTACTTGCCAAATTTAGAATATCGTATAGAGCAATCTTTATCTTTGTTGGACCATGTGATTTTTTGATGATATAATAGACAGCACTAAAAAAGCTACAAACTTTATTTGAGGTTCTCATGTGAAGCACACTCTCAACTGCCCTTCTGTATTAGAAAAAACAGCTAAATGACTTAGTTGAGAACTTGTTTTAACAAGTGCAGAAAAGTGTAAAATCACAGATATTGATTGAACTCTTATTGAAGCAGTTGATCCCGTAATTTGAAAAAGTCAGGAAGAGGCTGACATCCTCTGAAAATTAAAAGCACTCAAATGATTTACTCTTCAAGCTGAAAAAGAAAAAAAGTTATCTCTTTCTCTTCCTATTCGCTTTGCGAATGAACATAAAAAAACAAAAATTTGATGAGATATGAAACTCCTTAACCAAATGTCTGAAAGATCTAAAAAGACTGCCGTTAATTATAATCTCATTATTACTTTCTCCTATCAGTTTGATGGCGAAGAAAAGGTAAGAAAGAAAAAAATAAAGCATTCTATACGTTTTGAGTAATTACTCCTCTTACTTTTTTTAATTATTTGAAAACCTCACATGGAAATTCTCATGTGAGGTTAGTTTTTCTTTTTACTAACCATCACACGAGAATGTGGTATCCGGCTAGTATTTTATGGAGTTGTCTTTTAGTCATGCTTGACCGAAAGACGGAATAATCTCAGGTTTGTGTCATGGATACCTGCGATTACTTTCTTTGAGTAAGAGAAATCAGCCAACTTTCCTGACTTAAGGTATTTTATTGCTGCCTCAGCCATCCTTTCATCAGCTATTGATATTGCTAAGAAATTACTCCCTTCTCTTCCAATTTGAAGTATCGCTTCTGTTGTCCCCTTCACATTTCCTTTGTAGGACACCTTAACAACCCTACCGAAGTCATCGAATGTACCTCTTTTACCATCTGGAGGGATTTCGACAGTTTCTAAAGGAATATTAGGATCAGTTTTATACATATCTTGTACGGCGTAATCAGTATTCCAAAACCAACCGCCAAACCTATACTGCTTGTACTCAACTACTCCCATTCCTCCTTGATACTTTTCATATTTCTTCACATCAGATTTTCTCATTGAGGCTTCACGGGGGTTAATCTTCTTCTCATCTTCAGTTCCCCTTCCATCAACTACCTCTGAAGACTTCTCTCCCATTAAGGTAGAACACTCACCTGAAGCTATGCCCCAGAGACCGTCCGTTCCAATTTTGTGTATTTCTCCCATTTGATATCCTGTGGAGTACACCCCTCCCCAGGGTTTTCTTGTTACGGCTAATAATAGAATAATACCTACTAAAATAGCCAAAAATGTTAGGACTTTTTTCATCGTTATCTTTTTTTAGAATTATGTTTTAGTTTTAATTTAAATTTAATACATACAAAAATAAAATACTAGGTCAGCTCCATGACATCTTATAATATACAAAAAAAACACGCAATGTAAAGTTACGTATTTTACGTATATATGTCATATCTATCTTTAGTTGAATGACTGTATTGTGAGCAACAGATTATGAGCAGATGTAGCAACTCCTTCAGACTTTGCTGTCATTTCTTGTTTTGAGTTCGCTAAACGTTCTCTGAGTACGAGTCACGATTGACATGAATTAAGTAGCTCTAGAAAGGCTGCATCAATCACTAACTCCTCTTCTTGCCTATTTTCTAAGATCTTTTTAATTTGTCTGAGCAATTCCTCATATTTCATAACCAACTTTCCTGTTAACTTAGTACTTGCTAGATAAGATTCTATGAGTCACTGAATGTAACACAACTCTGATCTCGAAAACTCTGCTTTGTCCGATACGAGAAGGTTTTCTATTTTATATCAAGCTACTTGCCCTCTATTCGTTACCTGTTCTGCGATTTGGATCATCTATATACTGTTATTATAAAAGGTCTAAGCCAGACTAATCTTCTTGACACTCTCTTTTAAAGAAATTACTTCCTTTCCATAATGCTTGAGTAATTTCTTTGCTCATCGCGTCACTTGCTTATGTTTATGAAGACGTAATTTTCTCACTCGGTAATTAATTTCCTCTTTATTCCCTTCAATTTCTAAGACTGGTGGCATATCGTCATAGAAATCTACATCAAAGATTGTTTTTCATATTTGATAACTAACTCTTAACTTTTCTTTATACCACACTACTTCAAATCATAGCATATGTAAAAGTACTTTTGCTGCTTGTAAATTTGGCATCTCTATATTTTCTTCATGACGTATTTTAAACTCATCACTTTTAACCTTAGACTTTAAAGTAATCTCAAACTTCTTTCCTGAGTATGACCTTAATCTTACTTTTTTTCAAAATTGTTTTGTAGATCCCTCCTTTAAGTCTACATATCGATCACGAATGTATTCGCTAGATATTTTTTTTGCTCAAGCCTTTATGAGAGACTTGACAAGTAAAGGATAACTTATATTCAAAATCTTAATCTCATTTTCTAGGACGTATGGAAACTGTGCCATAAATTTGCGTTAAATTAAAACTATTGATATACTTAAGACACTAGGGTCCTTATATATCAAGGAGGAACGCTCGCTGAGCAATTTGTATTTTCTTTGTGTTTATTGGGAATTCTTATATTTATTTTTATTAATTTGTCAATAGCATGATTGATCTAACAAAAATCCTTACACTTCCTAAATGATTTGATAAGGATGATAAAGATAAAATCAAAAAAGAAAATGTGAAACTTAATGAAAAAATAATCCATTATCAAAAATTAATGTATGCACAAGGAGATTACTCGCTTCTCGTTGTGATGCAATGAATGGATGCTTCTGGTAAGGATTGAGCTGTTCGTAGAACCTTTCAAGGTATCAACCTCTCATGAGCACATGTAAGTTCTTTTAAAGTTCCTA
>JAHDCT010000077.1 GCA_020629735.1 bacterium
GTTTGTATGTAGAAATTGTGTAACAGAAACTCTTCTCTACAAAAGAGTTTTCTCTTTATAATATTAAAGAGCACAAGAAACTATTTTTTATAGAAAAAATAAAAAAAGTCAATACAGTGATTGGCTTTTATTGAGGTATTTCATCTGGTGGAGGTCATGGAGGATCACTTTTTAATTTAGACAAAAAGCGTTGCCTAAAACTAAGCCTTTTTTTCTTAGGCCAGTTAGTTTCTTCGGCAATTTCTCTCTTATTTTTTTTACCTGATAACCAATAAACAAAGAGTCATCACCCAGTAATTTCCTCATTTTCCGTTTCTACCATCTCCACTCTAATCAACTAAAGGGTTCAAAAAATATAGTTTCCACAAAAAGAAACAAGAGAAAAAAACAGTTCATGAATTTTTCTTTTATGTCAAAAAATCTATCAAAAGACTGCTAAGATCAATTTTTTTGAGCAAAACTGATTCACAATCTCAGTTCATTATAAGAAACAGTTCATTGAAGGTGGCTATATAGCGGTTTTAATTGACCAGTAAATCAAATTTCTTCCATAGCTCAAGAAATTTTATCTAGTTTGTCAGAACTAATATATTCCGTTAAGTTAATATCCTTTCAAGAGGCATACAAACGCGCTATATGAGCATAAATTGTCCCTATTCATAAATCTCTTTCCTGAGCAATTTCTGACAAAGACTTACCACGTTGCACAAGTTCATATGTTTTCTGAAAGGTAGTTCATGGTTTTCATCTAGGCGAAGAAACACTCTTTCAAAGCAAAGCTAAATGAGCTTTAATAAGTGTCAAAATATGTCATCAATACTTTTTTCTCTTAGCATGTCATAATCATTGAATATCTTCTAAGTCTGTAAGTTTTTTTGGCATTTTTTGAACAATATCCTGCAAAGTTACATCACTCATGAGACTATGACTCGCAACACCTTCAGAAAGAGCAAGTGAATTTCTTAATTGCTGCAACTCACTGAACAGATCAACAATTGGAGCAAATTCCTGACGAGTTCCAGCTTCATCTTTCTTTGGTGCTAAAGAAACATGTTCTTGATATAAAGCAGCTAACTGAACTTCCTCTCCAGCAAAAAGTACTTTTTCAGCAGTCTCTGAAAGATGAAGAACGTCTCACTGGTCAAAAGCAATTTCAATATATCACAAATTCATTAACTGAATCATGTACCGTTGCCAATCTTCTGATACAATATCTAATCAAACTCAATGAGTACTTAATGCATCATATCAACGAGAACGAATATAAGCATTCTTTGATCAACGAAGAACGTCAATCACTACTCTCATGGGCTCCACTTGCTTTAATCTATAAATAGTAGATAAAGCTTTCTGAGCGATTTTTGTACCATCAAACATCTGAGGTGGATGTTCACACACATCACAATTTCAGCAATCTGATACTTTACTCTCAGAAAAATAATGAAGAAGTATCTTCCTTCTGCACGTCAAAGACTCAGCATAGTGTTTCATTCTCTGAAGCTTTGCTAACTGTACTTCAGCGTTCTTTGCTCATTGAGCAAACTTCGTTAGCTGAAGAATATCTGCGTAACTATAAAAAAGTAAGGTATCTGAAGGTAATCAATCACGTCAAGCACGTCATATTTCCTGATAATATCATTCAATATTTTTAGGAAGATTATAGTGAATAACAAATCTTACATTCGATTTATCAATTCACATTCCAAAAGCGATAGTCGCACAAATAATTTGAGTAGTATCAGAAAGAAAATTGTCTTGCACCCTTTGCCTTTTCGTATGACTCAATCAAGCATGGTAGGCCTCAGCTTGAATACCAACTCATTGTAGTTTTTGAGCAACCTTTTCAGTTGATCAACGACTAAGACAATAAATAATTCATGACTGATTCGGTCTCGCACTTATAAAACTATAAATTTGCTCAAATCTCTTTTTTCAGGGACGAACAGTTAATTGAAGATTGGGTCTATCAAAAGAACTCAAAAATAATTTGGCATCTTCAATTCACAATTGTCTACATATGTCATTTCTCGCTGTCTTATCAGCAGTTGCTGTTAAGGCTATAATGGGTGTATCAGGACAAATTTTCTTAATATCAGATAATTGAGTATACGCAGGACGAAAATCATGTCACCAAGAAGAAATACAATGCGCTTCATCAATAGCAATAAGAGAAATAGTGGTAAGTTGATGTATAATCTCAAAAGCCTGCATACTTTCAGGAGATAAATAGATCAATTTTACCGATCATTCTTTAATCATACTCCAAGCTTCTTGTCTCTCTTCATCGCTCATACTCGAATTCAAATACAAAGCTGATATTCCATTAGCCCTCAAACTATCAACTTGATCCTTCATCAAAGCTATCAAAGGAGAAACAACAACCGTAATTCAATCCAACAACAATGCGGGAAGCTGAAAACAGAGGGACTTTCATCATCACGTAGGCATAATTACCAAACTATCGTTTCATTGCAAAACGTGTGTGATAATCTCCTCTTGTTGTCAACGAAAGCTATCGTACCCAAAATAATGTTTCAAAAGTTCTAACATTCTTTCTTTCATACTCTATGAAATACTGATCTTGCTTTAAAAAAAAATGTATTTGCATTTTAAGTGTATTGACATATTATAATTATATTTAATAAGATTAATCATAATGGTCTACAGTAAACTACACGCCCCTTCTCATACAAATGAAAGCAATCAATTAGCAAAACAAATTAACCAAAAGTTGCAACAAGTAAAATTAAAACAATGAGCACGTAAAGTAACACACACAATAACACTAACCTCCTGAGAGCAAATAAAAATTGAAATATTCAAAGATGCTCTCAAACGATTAGAGGGACAACATGCTAACGATAGAAACATACTAGACGCTATTAAATTAACACCTTGAGGAGGACTCTTTATTGATATTCAGAAAAACCTCACCTATCCCCATGGACTGAGAATGTCATTTATGAAATATCTTTTAGAAGGATTTTATGGCATTGATACTGGTGAAATTAAAAGCAAAGCAAAATTAAGATTTCATAACGGCGATAAATACGATTTAGATCCAAGATGAGTAAGTTTCGAAACAATCGGGATGCAACAAACCAATAGCGCAGACCCATTAAAAATCAGAAGATACACAAAAAAGAAATATGTTATTTTAGAGTATAAGGACCGCGAAAAAAGAAAATCAGTAAATTGCAGAAAAAACGAAGAAGCATATGTTCACACCTTTCTCCAAGAAAAATATTACTGAACATCTGAAGAAAGAGAATGAGTAAGTATGGACTCAATTCAATGATTGCTAAAAGTAGTGAAACACATTGAATTAGGTCGAAAATATAATGGAAATTTTGTCTTAACTAAAAGTGCTGTTCCAATTCTCAGTGCGTTTCTCACAACCTGAGGACCTCAAAGATGAATCATTAGAAAACTCCTCTACTCATTTTTACAACAACCAACAAACGGAAAGCTCTATCAAAAAATAAAAGACATCTACTACCTCAAAGAAAATGAAAAACAAATCTTAATGCACATACTTCCTCTCGATGCAAGAGCGCTACTCATTTCATCAAATAGAGATCTATCACAAACCTTAAGTCTTTACGGAACCAAAAAAAAACTAGACACCTTATGAAAACTAGTAAGGAAACTTTATGTTAAAGAAGAAAATAAAGAAAAAACATTAACATCACTACTTAATTCACTTGGAGAAGAAGAAAACGCAGATAACATTATCGAACAACTAGAAACAACAGTAAATCCTCGCAATATTACTGCAAGCACATTATCAATCAATGCAAGAAAGTGACTAATACTCCTCTTTTGAATGAAAGAAAAAAAATAACCTACTTGCAGAGGGTTCAGCAAGTAGGCATTAACATTGGAATGCAATATCTTATTTCAAATTAATTCAAAGAGTGTAAGTTTTGGTTTCGGGTTTTGTTCTATCAAATTTTAATAAATTGTTGAGAAGAAGTAGGCAAATCTTTGTCATAAATGATATACATCGCTGAAGATAAGCAGTCTATCTCAATGCTCTTTTGATTGCCTCTCATCAAATTCTTTCCAGACACATCAACAATACTCCATTCACCTACCTTGTCATCAACAATAATTTGATTGCCAACAAAAGTAAATAGAGGATGTTGATAATGGTGAGTTTGGGACAAGGAAGTAGTGATTAAATCTTCTTGAGAAATGTAAATCGAATCAACTCCAGGACAGCCTTCACCAAAAGTAATGGACACCGCATAATACCATCCAGTATCTTGCGGCATGTAGGTAGTAACATTCTCTGCTAAGAAAGGACCAGCAAATGGGTCCGATAAGTCAGCCACCTCAGTCGAAACAAAAGATACCAAACCCCAGTCAATAATACCATTATTTACGGTAGTAGTAAATTCAGGATCATCGAAAAGATAAATAGTATCAAATGCTATTTGACAAGTTGAATCCTCCAACATAATCTCAACATCACCAGAAGGAAATTCTCGCAAATCGAATCCTTCAAACCCTTCATAGGTTTCATGTTCAAAAGATTCAAAAGTACCTAAATGAGTGAAGGTAAATTTACGATAGCCGAAGGAATTACCAGTTCCTACCTGAGTCTGAATAAGAAAGTCATGAGGACAATCTGCATCAAACAAAGGATTTAACCAAATTTCATGGTAAGGACTAATATTCCTTGTCATAAGATAATCAAGAAAGCCAATAGTTGGGTTATCAAATTCTCGAAAAACAATCAAGAAACCCCATTGACTACTTGCATCAGGTGTAATTCCATCTAAATGAATGGTATCATTCCCATCAATTGGCACCTGAAACTCCAATTGAAAGGTGTCGTTAGGAAATCTGCCTGCTTCCACGTACCATTGCCCAAAATTATTATCCACATAACTTCCAAGATTAATTACATCTACGGAAGCCAAGCCGCCAAAACAAATCTGATCAGTTACAATGGCATCCGGGTCCATAAGCATCACAAAAGCTTCAGCCGATGAACATTCATAGTTTTTTTGTGTTTCACAGAAATCATCAAGGGTTTCAACTTGGGAAAAAGCAAATAATGGCATAAAAAGCAAAAGAAATAGGAAACAGTAATTGGGATTTTTGAACTTCATAAGTTTATTTTTTTTTAGGTGTTTTACAATAATTAGCGATAAAATACATTCCAAAGGTAATGTTATTCAAACAATACCACCTCTGGAATGTATTTTTTTGTTAAAGATCACGAATCACATGTATAAGCAAAAAAATAATATTGTCAATACCCTCAAAATCTCTATACATAGATTTCTTATCTTAAAAATTTATGGAACACAGTGACCTAAGAACAAACACTCTTATCATAGGAGCCAGTCAATCAGGACTTGCTGCAGCTCAACAATGTATCAAAAAGTGAATTAAATATATAATCATAGACGCACAATGAAGCTCAGGAGAGACTCGAAGAAACAGATATACTTCTCTAGAACTATTCACTCCTGACTATCTTTCTGAATTACCATGATTAAGAATAAAATCCTCAAGTAAACGAATCAAAAAAGATGAAATGGCTAACTATCTGGATGCATATGAAAAAGAGCGAAAAATCTGAGCAAAATTTAACACAAGAGCAGAAGATATCAAGCAAGACAGAAATAAAACATTCGTAACACAAATATCATCACA
>JAHDCT010000078.1 GCA_020629735.1 bacterium
AGAACATGGCAAGAACAAAAAAAGTACAAAAAATTGAAGATAGTTATTGATCACTTCTCATGATGGGAATCAAAACGCTTTTCAGTTTCAGTATAAGTTGAAGACTTTCTAGAGGGCAGCTATGGATTGCTGATACGATGCTGAGAACACGAACAAGTTTTATATTGTTGCTTGATCTCGCCATTTTCAAAGTTCCAGTACTATTTTTCTTATTTTTGCTCGCCTGACTTATTAAAACAATTTTACTCATAGTTCAGAGGCTAAACGACCTAAACGTAAACCAAAGACGACTTTTAGCGCGATTATGAATAGTAATTTTCTGTCTTCTCGTCAATCATCTGATAACTTGGATAATCCTAATCATATGTTTCATAGCTCTGCAAATTTATCTCTACGCGATAAGAGGTGAGCTCGGTGCAAATGAGTATGGAACAGATCCGATAAAAATCCAGCCAGGGTCTAATGAAAAATACGTGGTTATTGTGTGATTTTTCTTAGTGTTACTTCTGTGTATGTGAGCAATAGTAGTTTTTCTAAAGTGAGGAGTGGCTTGGTTATTTGGTGGGGAGTAAGTAAATGAAGAGAAAAAACTTGCCTACATTAATGTTGACATGTAGTAAATGTAAAGTATTATGAAATAAAGTCGAATTAAGTGTTTGAAAATTTTTTCATTTTTAAAACACTTGATATGAAAGTTGAAATTGAAATTAAAAGAGATCATGTTTACTTCTACTACTACTGGAAAGGGGATAATCTACGACTTCAGACATCAAGAGAAGAATGGATAGAGGAAGAAGAAGTCGTTTTAGTAAGTGGAGATGTGGCGGTTGATGAAAAAGGCCATATAGAACTTGTTGGCCGAGGAGAAATCAAGGAGGTGGATTTGAGTGTACTTGAATTAGTAAATGCAATTACAAGTTACCAGTTTAAGCAAAATTTACCTTATATTTGTCTCACCATTGGTGACTCTCATGCCTTTACGAGGTCTATTCTATCACTTACTTTCCAGCCTACCGACGAGTAGAGTAATCAAAATGAATTAAAGAGTCATCTGAACAGATGGCTCTTCGCTTTAATTAAGAGATGTAGGCTAAGCTCTTGAGTTTAGAGCTCGGAATATTATTTTACATCTAGATCATCATATAGATAAATAAAAATATCATATCCTTTAATTGCTGGCTAGAGATATATGCAACAAGAAGTTTACGAATACATAAGTAAAAAAATGAACGATCCAATTATCGAGCGACGCACCTGTGTGATAAGCGGGAATAAGTTTGCAATTTTCGAGTCTGATAAGCTCATGTTAGAAAAAATAAGTCCTAAAATCGCAGGAAAAAAATATCACTTACCGCTCCCTCAATTAGCTCCAGAGATAAGACATAGACTCCATACAATCTACACTAATAAAAGACATCTGTATCATGAAACATGTGCTTTGTCATGAGAAAAAACAATTTCCAGAATTCATCCAAGCTTGTGATTAAAGGTCTACACGAACGTAGCTTGGTCAGAAGGTGATCGAGATTATACAGATTACGGACTTGAGTATACCTGAGGAAATCCCCAAGACTATATTTTAAAGTTAGCGCGATCAACACCGTATCAAGATATGATTTGATCATTTTCAAACGTAAAAAATAATGCGCGTTACACAAACCACACCGCAGATATTTTTGATTCATATTTAGTTTTCGATGCGCATACCATCGAAAAGTCAGCCTATAGTAGTAAAATTAATAGATCAAAATTCTTATTCGATTGTACAGGAGTAAGTCGCAGTGAATATTGTTACGAATGCCTCGATTGTCAAAAAATGTACTCATGTTTATTCTGTCAGGACAGTTCTTGATGTTCAAATTCTGTATACCTTCTAAACTGCCATGGATGCACAAATTGTATTTGATGTGTAAATCTTATCCAACAGGAATATTGCATTTTTAATAAGCAAGTAACAAAAGAAGAATTCGAAAAATACAGAAAAAAACTTATCAGCCAGGAATATAAAATGGCAGATGAAACGCGAGAAAAACTCTGTGAAAAGGCTACGAGAAGAGCAGTAAACATACAGTCATCAGAAGAGTCTTGTTGAAATCATATTGTATGATCAACCTGAGTAGTCTGATGTCATCTCATGGTAGATTGCCAAGATTGTCGTCGGTGTTCGAGCCTCAATGACGCTCAGGACTGTCGATGAACAACAGCATATGGGCACAACTCGTTCTTGCTTTATAATTCATCTCAAGTAGGAAGGTTTTCGAATAATCTATTTTGTTCAAACATGGTTGGGAAAGGAGAAAATCTACTTTACTGTCTCGATACGAAGAAATCTAAAAATTGTTTTTGATGCGTAAATCTCAAGCAAAAAGAATATTGTATCTTTAATAAACAATATACAAAAGAAACGTATGAACAACTTGTTCCTCAGCTCATAGAAGAGATGGAAAAGTTACACCAACGATGAAGATTTCTGCCATCATCAGCATCAATTTTTCCATATAATGATACAGCAGCAAACGAGATCTATCCAGCTCAGAAGATTGTCACTTCAACTGGAGAAATCATAGAACAAAATAAATGATGAACATGAATAATTACACTTCTGCAAAAAGAAGGTGACATTGTTGATGCGGTACTTGACCTTTGATGAGATGAGAAAATGAAGATAAAGCGGAGACTGAAGAACTCTGAAATAAACATACCAGACTGAATCGAAACAGTTGCTGCTAAAAGTCTCATGTGATCAGCAGAAAGTATTGATAACAGTATTTTACAAAAAGCAATTTTATGCGAAAGCACGTCAAGACCATTTCGTCTTATTAAACAAGAGTTAGACTTTTATCGTAAGCATAAATTGCCTCTCCCAAAAAAACATCCTGACGTGAGGTATGAAGAACGTAGTGCAAAAAGACCATGAAGAGAAGTATATCTTAGAACCTGTGATAGTACCTGAGAGCAAATGCTTTCTATGTATCCACAAAATGTTCCTTTTAGGGTGTTGTGTGAGGAGGAGTACAAAAAAGAGATCTTTGGGTAAACGTCTGTGAGAGGAAATGCAAGAAAGGAAGATGAAGCTTAGGAATGATGAATATATGAATGAGGAATATATTTTATTTAGAATAAAATGAGTATGAAAAACACGTTAATTAAGGTTGGATATATCTGATGCTCAATAATAAAATTTATCTTACCCATACTATTGTTGGTATGAATTATAGTATTTGTTCTCATAGCGGCTACATGAGAAGCTCAGCAAAATTGATGTGATACGTGACTTGAATGCCTCCCGGTAAATATTCGAATTTTCTTGTGAGTTATGGTTATTTTATTGATTTTATCTTGTGTCTGAATTTATCGAAGAATAAAGCAAATTAACCAGATAGCTGATGCAGATTTGTCGACTACTGAAAAGTTATGATGGTTATCAATGCTGTCAACAAAGTGATGATCTACACTTCGGTTTTTGAAAGAGAAGGAGATAGAAAAGGAAGAGAAATGAAAGTAAAATATTGGTGTAATTTATAAGTGGCTTTTTGTAGTAAATAAGCTTTCTGATGTATTTATAGAAATGTCTGAGATGCTACAATTAAATGTTGTGGGTCTTAATTATCAACTTATATCAGCATAAATGGGTGGAACAATTCTCATGATATCTCATGGGGCAACAATATTTTTATGGATATTCATTCACGCATTTTCTAATGCATTAATGTAGAGTTCTGAGCAGTAAAACTCTCCGTCCTCTAAATTCTTATCCCAACATATGTTGTTGGTAGGCTTCATCCCCATATACTTTGGCACTCGATCACTCCGGATATACGGAGAGGAGTATTTCGTCAGTGACATCACACTTTCTCAAAAAAAGCTTCCTTCCTGGACGTCTCTCAAACCTTTCTTGATGCCTCACGTCAGGATGCTTACGAGGAAGTGCTAACCCATACTTACGATAAAAATCTAGCTCCTGTCTGATAATCCTGTATGGTCTTCATGAGGTTTCGCAAATAAGAATTTTTTTGAGTATGTCATCGGATACTTTTGTGGTATCTACCGGAATATCATCTCAGCTAAGTGTTTGAATTTCAGAAGGAATGTGTGGATCATAATTTTCATCCTGTCGTTTGTATCATTTTGCTAGTGCTTCGGTGCGCTCAAGAGGGAAATATTCATGCGCAACGGTTTCATTGTATCAAAATGGTGAGAGAGAGGAGTCAAAGAATTCTCATCGCTCTCAACTAGCTTGCATATGTTCGATGATGCGAGGAACGAGTTTTTTGTATTCATCTTTTGTGTATTGCTTATTAAAAATGCAGTATTCTCCGTTCGTTATATTCGCGCATCAGAAGAGATGCTTACTATCACTGCAGTTGAGAGAGTAAAAGCAATCTGAGCAGTTGTAGACGAATCAGCAAAACAGATTGTTATATGTATGTAATGAACTCATGACTTCATAACTCTTAGATCATGTGACATAGCAGTTTGAGCAGTCCATAAGGGTGTCGCAATCTACGATAACTTGTGAGTAAGAAATATCCTGACTCTTCTCTACCTCAAATGAGAGGTGGATGTTTTTTGAAGATCAAATCGATCATCAAAACGCGTTTTCGCTTCAGTGAACATTGAGTGCAGGTGTGATTAATTGCTCAAAGGTGGTGTATCATTTTGGAGAATACTGGGAAAGGTGATCCTCAAATTCTTGTTTAGTAACCTGCTTATTGTTTATGCAATATTGTTTCTGGCTAAGTCATGAACAATCAATGCAATGACTACAATTTTGGAGTTGTTCGCATCCATAGCAATAATTGCAGTCTTGAAGTTCTTTACTCCAGAAGCAGTGATAGCAATTGTTACAGTCTATACATTGATAGCATACCTTGCTATTAAAGATACAAGAAGAGTCGATCACATCTTCACACGTTTGAAGGAGGTATCAGTACATACATTGTTGGCTATATTCTGAGGCAGTTGTCATGTAGCAATCTTTGCAGTATCAGCAGATGCTGGTGTAATCACAATTTTCGTTGTATTCTGAGACAAGTGATTTTGAAGGGACTTGCTGAGTGAGTCATGCAAACTGAGAAAAAAATCAGGGCGTATTAAAATCAAAGTCCTTTCCATAGCTTGATGGATTTCGATCATCTCATAATCGAAATGTATATCAATAGACCGTGCTCGATGAATTCGGAGCATAGATACTAATAATTGTCTCTCAAGTAGCATCACACTTTCTTCTATAGAGTTTTCTTTCATTGCGAAAGCTCATTCTTCTTCTTTGTCTTTCTTCTGGACAGAGAGTAGGTGAGGGGATAAGGTATCTTTTTCAAGCAATAACCGGACTTATCTTTTCGTAGAAGTCTTTATCCGATTGAAAGAGAGGGAATTGTGTTCATGAAACACGGCACGTTTTCCGTTCTAGAATGGGGTCGTTTGTTTTTTGAGAGATATGCTCATAGACTTTCGGATCTGTGTGTGTCATAATAAAAATGAAAAAGATAAATGTTGACAATTCAAAAATAATAACAGGCGTGCATTTTGCAAGATAATTTGTATAATAAGTGTGAAAAAAAGTTTCACGATTTTAAGAATATTCAATTATATAATTATGCAAAAAATAGCTTCTCTCTTAGCAAAAGTAGGACTTTCAGAAAAACAATCTGAA
>JAHDCT010000079.1 GCA_020629735.1 bacterium
CAGAGAGAATCAGATTTGAACTGATAACTGAGGTGCCGAAGACCTCCGTGTTCCCATTACACCATCCCCCTATGAATTACACTTACTTACTCTTTTTTAGGATTTTTTCATATGCCCATGGTCATAAGTTAGTAAGCAATAATGTTACTCCAGCAATGGTAAGCGCATATGAATCAGACAAGTTTTCAACAATTTCTCAACATTTTTGTGTCAAAAGATCACCATACGCTTGTGCTTGTCTTTTTACTTCCCATATTGGATGTACTGATTCCATATCAATTTGTTATGAATAAATACCGCTTCACAACATGCTTCTTCACTTAATCTGATTATTTTAGGCTCATTCTATGTGCTCTTCTTAAGTATCTTCTATATGCTCGACTTTGTCTTCCTATTTCAACAAAGGTCGGTTCTCCTCCACTTGGTTTACGTCTCAGCCTATATCCATCTGGGTCTTCACGACATGAGGTTCTATCGCACACCCGCTTTCATGATCTCATAAACCAAATATAGGTACTTCACTTTGGATTCGTGTACTCCCTTTTAAGTCCTTCGTTTGATCTTGTTTTGGGTCATGCCAAAAGCTTCTGCTTTGCTTGTTGAGCTTTTTTCTTTGCGATTCATTGCTTATTGGTTCTCGCCATAGAAGATTACATATAAAACACATACTTAAGAACACCAAGATACTTATTTGTGAAGCAATTTCAAAACCTGATCAGAAGAAAATGTCCAGTCTAATTCTTTCTGTAAAAACTCCTTATTTCAGAGTGAAATATTTTGATAATCACACTCTTCTCATAGTAACCATGCTTCGAATAGCGCAAGAATTTCTTCATCGTCTATATTTAACTGGAGAGTTTGACCTGCTCATTGGTCGATGTACTCTGCTTTAATGAAGTACCTCTTCTCTCAAAGAAATTTAATTATCTCAGAAACCTCGTCTTCGATTACTGCAAAGTTATCTTGAAGAGGCATTTGCACAGTGATATGATTTAGTCATTTTTCTCAACTACTTATTTTACCAACCAAGAGGGTCAGTCATAAAATGAATGACAATGCTCATGAAACACTCTTTTCGTCAATAATTTTATACAAAGTTCCACTATCAAATGTATGTCCATGTATTTTTACAAACTTGCTTTTCTCAAAGTTAGCTACAACGTCTAATCTTTGTAAAATCTCTTCTAGCCATTCTATTTTATGAGCATTTGCTCTATATAAGTACGAATCTATCTCTCCGTTTTCTTCATCAAATCGCGTGTATGCACATAGTCATTGTAAAACGATGTCTCTTTTACACTTTGGCTTCTTTTCTTCTTCTCTTACAACTATATACGGAATTTTTACAGCATTTCATATCTCTTTAATTCTTTTTGAAAAGACTTTTCCTTTATGTAAAACCACGACATTTTCGACATTCAGGTTTACTGTCGCTTCCTTGGTATAGAGAGAGATTTTTGACTCTCATCTTACTTCGTCAGCTGTCAAACATCAAGACATCTCTGTGTCATGTACGAGACTATAGTTCATTAGGCTCTTTGTATAATTTTATGTAAAAGCATTACCTCAAGCATATTAATAATCAGTGCTGATCACCCATGACTTAAAAATGGCAGCGTTACTCAGGTCAAAGGGATGATATTTACATTTACTCCAATGTTTACAAAAGCTTGAAAGATCAGGAGTGACAGGAGTCAGACTACCATAGCTCTGTCATAGTTATCCGTTACCTTTTTAAGTCACTTTAGTCAGTGGTAGACAAGCATAAAGTAGAAAAAAAGTAGCAGAAGATTTCATGCGAATCAGACTTCTTCTGAGAAGGCAGCAAAAATAAAGTCGCTTTGTGCTTCTGGTATATATCCAAACTTTTGTAATCATTTTCCATATCCTCATCAAAACAATCATCATCCTCCTACTGCAATAAGAGCTTGATTTGTTTGTCGACCAATTCATCTAGAACTTGGGTCAGCATCAGGATCAAAAAAGTATTCTAACCTTTGTTGAACATAAGACTTTTCAGACTCTGGCATTCCTTTCATTCTCTGACTTGTGACAAGCTGGGCTATAGAAAAGGTTCCAAGCACAAACACTACAAACACAAGTCATATATGCTTGGTATATCAGGTTATATACCAATATATAATCAAGGATATTGGTCACAAAATCATCAAAGTTCACCGATCTGATAGGTATACGAAAATTCACAGACATACAATTGAAATAACACAGAAACTAATAAACAAGGACCAATCATCAAATGTCTTTCTCTTTCTCATCAACCATCAAGTGAGAAAGAAAATATATCAAAGCTTAAAAAATTCTCCTGGCTGAATAGTAAAAAATCAAAGGTCTAACCATAACGTTACTCCTTTACCTAAATCGTCTGCAAGTGGCGAAAAGAGAAGAAAGACCAATACTATTGTGGCGAGAAAAAAGTAATTATGATACTTCTTAAGTAACTTCCATGGCAAAAAATAGAGAACTGCGCATCAAACTAGTCCTATAAAGAGCTTTTGTACCTGCCCGAAAAAATAATAATAATTTGATGTTTCAGCCAATACACCCTTACTCACTAGATCAAGCGTGAGTTGAAATGATTCATGAATACTCACACTAAACATAGCTCACATTCAGAAAAATACGAGACATACTCAAAAGAACAGTATTCGCCAGCCCCTACTTAAGCTTAAGACGAAGAGTCCAACAAGAATCAGTAAAGATATAACCAGAAATATTATCGATATCATGAGATCAAAAACGCGATGTTTTGGTAAAATTCAATTGCTTCAAAGTCTACTTTTCAAGATCCAAGTTTCAACTCATTTTCTTCTCATCTTCTCTACTGAAAAGTCAACTTTTCAGTTGTAGATTTCCTTAAATTCTCTATATTCACGGTATGATACCACTCTTTCTTATACCATTTGGAATTGGAATATGTATTCAATGAATCAAAATTTTGATTGATTTTATTGTTGAGAAAAAAATCAGTTTTTCTGCCTTACGAAGTTCGTGAGGATTTCCATCGGTTCATAGTGGTATTTCAGCTAGCCTAACGACAATTATGTATTTGTTATACTGAATTTGATCGACTGAATTCGCGATTTGCTTCGTTTTTTCATTCCTTTTTCGATACGATGCAGCAAATATCAGATTTGAAGCTGGACAGCATGCTAGTTATCTCAATAAAATATCAGAAGAATTAGATGAACTTGCCTGATTCATCTCACACAATAGTTACAAAGTTCCCTTTATGCTTAAAGAAAGGTTAGGACATACGGTATGAGAAGTACTATGATGAATTGCTTTATGAATACTCATGACTCTTGCTATGTATACTTTCTTCCCTGCACATTTTGACCTAGCCTAGTTACCTTGCCAAGTGCTCTTTGTTTCTAACTTCCTGCTCCTGCACTTTAACTTGTAGACATATATTTTGAAACGTACGCTAAAAAAAATTAATTTTCGTATGATAAAAGAATTCTTTCTTGGTCCATCTCCCAAAAAAAACAAGATAAGAAAAAAGAAATCTGGATGGAGTAAATTTCGTCTCAAACGAAAAATATCAAAAAAAATGGTTATCATATTTTTTGTCTTCTTTTTTTGATCACTCTGAGTTTGGAAACTCTATACACTTTGGTTCCATGATAGCGATCAAGTAATAGAAAGTGTTTTTATTACTGAGGAGTCTAAAATACGATACGATTCTGCTGACATTACTACAAGCATTCAAGATTATCTTGTAGGTAAAAATTACAGGCTCTTTACTGCAAACTGACAAGCTGACTTTGATGCATTTATTAAGACTGAGTTTCCGATCATTGAAAAATTACAAATGGCTCAAACCGAAAATTCACACCATGTTGCGATTAATATTATTTACCATCAACCTCTCATTAGCTTCCATAATAAAAATAGATCGTGGGTAAGTTGGGAAAACAAGGTCTACTCTGTGCAATCTTGAGATCAACTTCTTGAAGAAACAATTCGCCTTTCTCTACCAGCTTATACGAACGATTTCACTGACTTAGCATGAATATTTCATCATATCTACGATACTACTCTTTATGATATCTGCTCCAATATATTAGATATACTTGATGGAAACCTTCTCAGCGATATTCTTTACGAACCGTGATGACAGAAACTTCATATTAGTTATGACTGAAAACTTCTCCTGTTTCATTTAGATAAACTTCTTGATCCTCAGCTTGCTAAGCTTCTTGATATATCTCAATACTATCCTGATTACTGAAGTATTAATCAAATAGATCTTTGATCAAGTGAAAACATTATTGTAAAGTAAATATCGTCCATTTTTTTCTTTATTTTTACTACTCTCCGTATGCGTAAACGCGTTCTCGTGTGAATGTCATGATGAGTTGACTCCTCTGTTGCTGCTCATTTGCTTATAGAGCAATGATATGAGGTTATTGCTGGTTTTATGAAAAACTACGCTGACGAAGCTAACCCCAACTGTCATACAAGAGAAGACAGAAACACTGCTCTTAAGGTTTCTCAGCAACTTGGCATTAAAACGTTCATTATTTTTGATTTTCGCGAAGAATACCACCAACGCATCATTCAATATATCTATGACTGATATCAACAATGACTTACCCCGAATCCTGACGTCCTTTGTAACTCAGAAGTAAAGTTTAAGCTCTTTCTCGATAAGGCGATGGAGCTGGGCTGTGACTACGTTGCGACCTGACACTATGCACGTATTTCTAAAGATGACCAAGGATACAAACTTCTTAAATGACTCGATCAAAATAAAGATCAAAGTTACTTTCTCTCTGGACTCAACCAAGAGCAGCTTTCTAGATCACTTTTCCCAATTTGATCACTTGAGAAAGACCGTGTAAGAGACATCGCTCATGAACGTTGACTTATTAATGCTGATCGCAAGGATAGTCAAGGTCTCTGCTTCATCTGAAAGGTCCCTATAAGAGAATTTCTCAAGGAAGCCTTACCAGAAAAGACAGGAGATATTCTTGATATTAGCTGATCTAAGCTATGAGAGCATGCGGGAGCACATTTCACTACTATCTGACAAAGAACCTGACTATGACTGAGCTGATGACCTCGATATGTAGTAGAAAAAAATACCGAAACAAACACGGTCATTGTTTCAAAAGATCAAGCAAAAGACCTTATGGCAGACAAGCTTCTTGTTAATTCTTTACACTGGATAAACACACCACAAGAACTTCCTCGATCTTGATCCGCCAAAATAAGATATAGACAAACTGATCAAGCCTGTACTGTCTCAACCTATGATTCATGAAACACGCTTATTCATTTTGAACAACCTCAAAGAGCTATTTCTGCCGGACAGATTGTTGTACTTTATCAGGGTGACCAGCTTATAGCGAGTTGAGTTATTAAGCAATCGCTAGCCTAAGATCTATCCCTTTCTAATAAGACGAGAAAGAAAAAGTATCGTAAAGATGAAGCATAATACTAATAGTGCAAGGTACTCAACTCAGAGAAACTGAATTATTGATTCTTTCGGAAGGAT
>JAHDCT010000080.1 GCA_020629735.1 bacterium
TCACCTTGGAAATCTTATCTTGTGAGCTCTTACACAACTAAAGTGATGACTCAATGAAGCAGTTCAAGCAATACAAAAAGAACTTACTATGAAAACGAAGATTATTCCTGTAAGTAACTCACCAACGCAAATTTGTGCCCAGCTTGAAGATTGAAGCACTGTTGAGTGAGAACGACATATTATTAAAAGATATAATCCAAATGATATTAAGTCTGTTTTTCTTAAAAACGAGATAACTCAGGCTCACCCCAATGCACTGGCTGCGCTTAGATCAGCTGATATTATCATTATTAGCCCTTGAGTTCTTGCAACCTGAATTGTTAGTCCATTACTCCATTGATGAATGAAGGAGGCTATTTCTCAAAACAGCTCAGCTCAAATAATATACTTTATCAACAAACTTTGATATCCCTCTCAAAGTACCTGACGGACTGCACAACAACATATTGATTTCCTTCATACTTATCTACCAAGATCGGTAAATCATGTTATTATTGACACTACAGAACTCCCTGCACCTCTTCTTGAGTACTATCTTAAAAAATGACATGACTTAGTAGATCATAAGGATATTGAAGGATCATTTCACATTCATCGCTGAAGCTATATTAGCTTTCCAGGATATGATTATGCTGGACATGAACGTAGTAGCAACGCACAACAACATATAGGTCCTCATCTGATTACCTGTGATACTGATGCTGTCTCTGATCTCATGAGAGAGCTCATATAACATACTTGTATGAAAATTCCTTTTTTATTGTCTTACTCTAAAACACTTACTATGAAATGACTTCTCGAAAGAATACGTGAATGATTTGCCACAGTTTCTGTGGAACAACACTACAAAGACGCTGCTCTTTCCTATCTGACTCTACGGCTGGAAGACCAACAATACAGTGATTACCATGCACAAATTAATCACCTCGTTGAAATTGAAAACCGAGACCTACTCTTAGACTGTTTCTACCAAGTAATGCCTTTCTGAACTTGATGACGTCGTTGACAAGTCTGAATCTGACCTAACAGAATCAACACCTGGACCATTAAATCATCAGCTCAAGGACATTCTCAATATCTCGTGGAAAAATACTGAGACCAAGTAAAAGAAAAGTGAGTTGTTATTTGTTATGATGTTCGTCAGTATCTTCGTGAGGATGAATATAGTATGGATGTACAGAATCCTGTTTATGGGCTTGACTGTAAAACACTTGCCGAAGAAGCTGCTCGTGTGTATGCTGCAAACTGAATCAAGGTCTGGATGTTTGACTGATATGCTTCAACCCCTGAATTATCATTTATGATTCGTCATCTGTGAGCGGTATGATGAGATATGATAAGTGCTAGTCATAATCCACCAGAGTTTAATGGGAAGAAAGTTCAGGATCATACCTGATGACAAATGGTTCCTCCATATGATCAGATTCTTGTTGATATTGTTGTAGAGCAAGTTACTCAGATACATGATATGGAGTATAAAACTGCTCAAGAAACATGATTCGTCACTTTTATTGATGATTCAGATAGAGCTGCTTATAGAAAAAATGTCCAGAAGATTAGCCTTTCTTGATCTAGGTCTGTCAAAATCTTATTCAGCCCTTTTCATGGGACTGGTTCTACCTCGATTTATCCAATTTTACAGGGCTTAGATTTTGATATTCATATGGATGCAGCCTCTTGATGAGTGGATCCTCGTTTTTCAAGTATTTTATTTAATATTCCAAATCCTGAAGTGACACAGGCATATGAAGGTCTTAAACAACCTGCTGATAATCTCTGAGCTGATATTATTATTACTACTGACCCAGATGCTGATAGAATTGGTCTTATGTCTAAGGAAGATCATGGTTGGCATTTTTATACGGGTAACGAAATTTGTATTCTGACTACCTCATATATTCTTGAAAAATACACGAAGAAATGACTTCTTCGTCCTGAACACACGTTAGCGAAAACTCTTGTTACTACTGAATTCATGACCGTTTTGGCACGTGAATATGGTATTTGAATTGAAGGAGATTTGCTTGTATGAATCAAGTACATTGCTGACTTTATTAACAAGCTTGATGCTGATTGACGTATTGATGATTTTCTTATTTGATGAGAAGAAAGTCACTGAATTAATATGTATCATGATAGAGAAAAGGACTGAGCTGTTGCTGCTTTGCTTCTTGCTGAAATTGCATCAGAATGTAAAGATCAATGAACCACTCTCTTCCAACATCTCAATAAACTCTATGAGAAATTTTGATATTATCACAGTTATCTGACAGAAATCAGACTTCCTTGAGCAGAAGGAATGAGTCAGATTGCAAAAATTCAAAAGGCCTTTAGAGAGAAACTCCCGACTTCTTTCTGAGAATTTGCCGTGAAAGATGTGGTTGATAGATTAGATGGTGATGACTTTGTTTCTACTACAGACAAGGTGAGTAGAAATATTATTGTTATGACTTTTGATTCACCGTATGACAATAGTTTCTTGAAGTGTACGGTAAGACCTTCAGGTACAGAACCAAAAACGAAGTTTTACTTTGAGTTATGAAACACTGCTGGTGATGTTTTAGCACAGACATCAAAGACTAAAGAAGTCAGAAAGAAGTTAGAAATAGAACTCCTCACCTTTGCTTATGCGACGATCTGAATCGATTTTCCTGAAAGAGGGTTCCTTCTTTTTTGGCAGATGCCAGCTCAACAAAAGATGAAGTATTTTGACCTTGAAGAAGATATTGCTGCTCTTAAAGATATTGAAAATAAAGAGGAAAGAGAAACGTCATTAGCATGACTTCTTAAAGTTTTTTGATCGAACCCTGTTGAGAAAACAACTCATGCTTTTGAAGCAAGGTATTGAGTTAGCATGTTGGAATACCTTGAATTGGAGTAATACAGACTCCTCTTTTTTGCGCTTTGGTAAGGAGGTCTTTATACTTTGACTATTTACTACGAAGCTTTTTCAGATGACTAAAAACATTTCCCTTCTCATCACGTCCTTTCTTAGCTTATGAGTATGATATTCCCTTTCTCCAACTCCTCCAGGCTTTTCTGTTACTGGTCCTGGTACTACTGCTTTGACTGAATCTCCATACCTTATTTCTTCACAGTTAAGAGAATTTGTTCCAGATATTTTTGAACTTTCTCCCTCTTTTGTTTTTGATATTACGTTTTACGTGTTTTTTTGATGTGCTGCCATAGCTCTTTTCTTTTTGATCAGTAGTTTTACTCGTACGTATAAAAAAGATAGAAAATTTATCAGAAACTCTTCTCTTAGTTGATTAATTACGTGACTACTTCTCATCTTTTTCTTTAGTATGTTCAAGTTTTTAACTAATCTACTTGTTGCTCAGGCTTGCCCATACACGTTACCTGAATGCTATCCTAAAGCTCATCCACTTGCAGCGTATATCTGAATTTTCGCAGCTCTTTCGATTCTCTACTTCTGATTCATCCAGCTTAAGTCTAAAAAATGGCGATGAGTGATCCTTTTGCTCCTTGGTGTATGACTTTTTTTCTTTTCTTATCAAGCGGGTACCTTACATTGGATTAACACCGAATGTTGTACCGTATAACCTCTTTTCTATCTATCTTTTGAAAAAATTTCGACGATTTCATCATGGCATGCACCGTTAGTAAAAAGCGCATTTGTATACTCCTCTGTTATTTTTTCTCCTGTTAGCTGACTTACTTTTCCTCATGCTTCTTGGATAATAAGCATATATGGAGCTATTTCATACATGTAGTTTAATGGTGAAATTGCCGCATCTGTCTTTCCTTGTGCAAGGTAGTGGTATGAACGAGTACGGTCTGATTTATAATAATCAGCTTTTTCACATACTTCTAGTAAAGCCTCATAATTACCGTCTCTCATAAAGTACTTATGCCTTTCATGACAGATAAATGATTCACTTAGCTTACGCGGAGTTACTTGAATTTTTTCTCCGTTACACCAAGCTCATCACCCTTTCATTGCGTAGACCATTTCATCTATCACAGGGAGGTATGAAAATCACAAAACAACCTCACCTTTGTATTGCAGTGCAATAATAACTGCCCACTCTGGCATTCATCTCGAAAAATCTCTTGTCCCATCTATCGGATCAACAATCCAGTGATATTGAGCCTGATCATACGCTTCTGATCTTCCACTTTCCTCACCTAAGAAAGCTGACCCTGGCAGTAAAGACAACAATCTCTCCTTCAAAAAATTCTCAACTGCGAGGTCTGCCTCAGTTACAGGAGACCCAAAATGCTTAGACTCTTCCTCTCATCATTTTTTTTCTACATGAAACTCTTTGCTATGAGAAAAGTATGAAAGACCTATTTCCTTCCTTTCCTATCTCTCTTACCTTGTCTAACAATTTCTGTAGATTCATTTTTTGAATTATTTAGAGTTAAACACCCGGCTCTTCTTCTTCGTCCTCCTCTTCTAATAAAAGTACACCAACTGTTGCGACTAACGCTCATGAGAGTATTGCAACAATCATTCCTACTTTTCCGAGTTCTGTAGTTTGCTGGAAAATAATATGATAACTTACTAGACTCATGAGTACAACAAGTCACATATACATATATGGGTAAATACTGTGTTTCTTGGCTACTTTATACATCTTATCTGATTCCTGTTTATACCCAAGGAATATTCCACTCACCACAGTTATTCCTAATAAGACGTTCTCTGATATTGCCATATACCAGATACTTAAGTGAAGATCTCGAATCATTGTCTGCTGGATCAATACGTATATAAGATACACCGTTAATAATACTGGGAAAAAATAAGCTCTATTTATGACGCTTAGATAATACATATCTGATATTTCTTTTCCTTTATAGACTTGACTGAGTTTTCTGTGATCGAGTACTTGATATTCCTTTTCTGTATCTCGAGAGAGAGACACCAAAAGATCTTTCAAAAATATGAGCAGCAATACTCACAAAATACTATATTCATATCATGAAGTCAGCCAGAAAGCTAGCCCTCAGACAATATAAGGTGCTATACGTATCATATAAGCTATGTATATTTTTCTTTTAAGCATCATGAAGGAAAGTAAACATCCCATTTTGATAAATTATTTCTTGTTCACCGTTTGCAAGATGAGCAATTACTGTTCTGTCTGATGTTGATACGATGTCAGTATGTACAACACTCGTATTATACCCCATAGCTACCCATTCTTGCTCATTTACTGAGCTTCTGTCACCAGGGTAACTTTCTCTATATGCATTTCATAAGGCAATGTGTGTATTCCCATATGGACCTCACACATTTTCATCATATAAGGTTTCTCACATAAATTTCTGAATACGAGAAAAACGCTTGTCTGTAAGACTAAACTCTCCTACTCTATCTGCATTTTCTGTAGCAATCATTTCCTTGAGGACATTCTCATTTTGCGAAGCTCTCGCATCAACGACTTTTCCTTCACTAAATTTGAGTTCAATTCATGTTACCAAATTACCATATCTATATAAGGGCTGGTTGAATTTTGCCC
>JAHDCT010000081.1 GCA_020629735.1 bacterium
CATCGTGTTAATTTTTTAATGTAACTTAAAAAATTTTCTGTTGAAGTGAATTAGATTCATTAGGTATTCTTCTCCAGAAATGGAGATTTTTTTTTTAACAAAAATAACATGTATTATGTCAAAGAAAAAACAAAAGAAGAAGTGTTTTATTAGAGTTGATGCAGATTGGCACAACGTAACTTTAGAATTAATTGGAAATAGAAATGGAGTTCCAGTTATCTTTGAAGGCTCAAAGAAATTGTTTACAGGAATTTTGGAACGAATTTCTAAAACTCACTTTTATGTGGTAAATAAGACTCAGTTTGGTAGGAAGAAGAAAATTTCTGGTAGAAAAGAGATTGAGAAGGGGCGCCCATGTTGGTATCGACCAAAATAGTCTTCAAATAATTGGAATTAGGGCTTGTCAAGAACATCTTGGCAGGTCTTATTTGTGTTTGAAATTTTGTGTACTTGAAATGAATTATTGTCTCTATAATTTTTTTTCTACTAGTCTTTTCTAATTAAGCAAATTTTGGTGAAGATAAGTTATGAATCAATTTATATTGTTAAATTTCTTTCCATCTAGCTTCGTTTTAAGTCCCTTGTGGTAGTCTTCTTCTCATCATGTTGCTTTTTTTATTCTTAGCACTAATGTATTTAGATCATTTTCAAAAAATGTGAATCATGTGAGATTTGCTGTTTTAAGGTCTTTACGTAACTTTTCTATCCATTCATTTAAGTTTCTTAGACATGATTTTGCATCTCCTGAGAGTATTTGTTCGTTAAAACTCTTTCTTGCGAAAGCATAGAGGTTAGGATCGTTTATTTTGCTAATTGATGTTGGTAAACTACTATTTTGTCTACTTTGAAAAATTTCTCGGCTTTCTTTTGCTAGTGGAGAAATTAATTTCGTGAGTAAGCTTGCAAATGTAGGAGTAGGTTTTTTCATTGCTTGGTCACGTATATCTAACTTTAGTTTTACTCTTGCCTGCACCTTATAAACATAATACTTTTCTAGAATGCTTTCACGTAATTGTGAGCAACGTGTATCATCTCGTCCTTCTTTACTTGAAAGCGCAATACACAAAATTCTGATAAACTCGTTACATTCAATGGTGAATTGGTCAATATTTCCTTGTATAAACCTTTTGCTTCATTGATTGTAGAGCGTTTCTCGGTTTTCTTCTAAGCCTGGCATTAAGGGAGACTCTGTTATATATTGTGAACAGATACTTTCGAGGTAGTTTTCTTTATTCGATGTTGTAATAAGCGCTTTTCATTGTGTTACTCGAATATTGAAAAAACTTAACCTGACCTCAGTAATACTTTTAACTTTATCTCATTTTAGCACTTTTCCAAAGTTCATTACGTTCCCAACTAGCCTATATGGAAGATGCTGGTGAGTGTTGTTTCGCTCTTCAACTTTTTGTTTTCGTTCTTTTTCTGATAATCGTGTTTCATCTATTTCTCAGGTTTTGATGAGTTCAACGTATGTTTTGTACATTGCGGTTGGTTTTATAGTTAATTTCAGTTCTTTATGTAATTTTTGATGATAGTTTTTTAGTAGTTTATCATTCTTTATTAAAATAAACATTTCTTTTGCCTTAATAAGGCATATCTTTATATCAAATTGATCTCCCGAGTACTGAAGTAATATTTTTAAGAATCGTTTTAAATCTGTACTAATTATTGATGCATTCTCATCATTTTCATTGTATGTTTTTGAGTTAATAGTCCAATTTTCTTTTGTCAGTCGTTCTTCCGTTATGTTTCCTGCTTTAATTTCTGCCACATAATAGTCATAGTTTGCCTGAGGCTTATGGGTCTCAGAGAGTTTTAGTCCTGCTTCTGTTAGTTCGGTTTGTATGTTTTCTCCTATTTTTCCTTTAGAGAACGTTAAAATAATATCTATAGCAGGCGCTAGATTGAATTTTTTTGTTGAAGAGATTCATAAGAGAATTCTTATTACTTCTCTAAAGTCATGAAGAAGTTTTCCTTTGTATTTCTTTGTAGTTAACAAGTGTTTTCTTCGCTCGCTTGTTGAGAGAAGTTCTTCTTTTAATGCACCGGATTTTATGAGACTTATGTAATCTGCTTGATTACAATACTCTACTCATGATTTCTCAACTTCACTTCTTGCTTTAGCTATGTCTGCAGATGGGTTATATGTTTTATTTTTTGCTATTTTTTTCACAATAGGAGTTAGTTGAGTTATGGCAACATTTATATCAAATTTTGCTGTGGATGAAATTCAGAGGTAGATAGTAACAAATGATCTTAGTTTTTTATGCATTTCATATCATGTTTCTTTTCCTGTGCTTTCATTTCGGTCTTTTGCTTTTACTTTCCATTCTTTCAGGTTAATCCGTTTGATAGTTATTACTTTATCCTTTATAGCTTGTGTATATTGTTCCGCAGTAACGTTTAGAATAATACCGTTTTCTAAATTTTTCTTTAATTTAATTCATCTTGGTCATCCTTTACAGATTGTATTAAATATTTTAAATCACATAGGCAAAAAGAACCCATATGTTTTTGAGAATTGAATATTTCGCATTTCTGCATTTGCTTTGTACTCAATAGGATCTGTTGGATCAAAGTTGAATCAATTTTCTTTGTAGCATTTTTGAATTTGATGAGCTGTTCAAATAGTAATAGTGTCTATCGCTAAGAGATCATGCAAAATTCATTCAGCGAATGGAGTGTCTCGAATTTTCGTAAATGCTTCCCAATCTTCGTATACAAGAATATTTCACCTTTCTTCTGGCGTTTGTGCATTTCGTTTTTGAGCAAATGTAGGTCGTGTTTTATCTGAAAGATCTTTTTTGCGCAATTTTTTTCTAAAAAACATACTTTTGTAGTCTTTTGCTGTAGCAAATTTATCGTTTCTTTGCAATTCTCAACTTTGTCTTTTGAATTCTTGAAGTAATGCTAAAGGTGCTTTTTTTCATGTTCCAAGAAATTTCCTTTTTACAAATGATAAAGCACTTGGGATTCTATAAAGACTCTTATCATTTAGGTTATTTCTGATGGCCATAGCCATCCAAGCTAAATGATGTTGAAGGTCTTGTTCTGTAATTCTTCAGGCTTTAAAGTAGTTTACTAATTCTTCTTTGCTAATGTCTTTCTTTTTTTGAATGAGGTATTCTTTATCATCAAGAAGACAAAAAACATATGCATCAGACATTGAAACAAGAGGATCCCCTCATAGACACATAACAAGATGGTAGCGATCTACTGGGTAAATTAGCCCTGTTTCATTTTCTTGATTTAGTTTTGTGGCTATACTATTTCGTGTTCAAACCACCATATCTTTTCTTTCGTATTTACTTTTTAAGAGATCTTCTTTTATTTGTTCAACTCATACATTATATTGTTGAAACTCACTATGGTGCAGAAACATCATCATTTTTTCATTAGAAAGAGAAGCGAAGCTTTTTGATGAATTTGCTTCTCATTCCTTAATGATATTATTTGAGTAGGGTAATAATAATGTTAGTTTCTCTTCTTCAACAACTTCTCTGTAAGGATGAATTGGTTCTGGAGTTTTTCATGTTCTTTTTTTTGCTTTCTTTTTTCTGATGTTCCAGTCTTCACGAATAAGACGAATTTCATTTAATATTTTTTGAATTTCAATGAAGTTTCTAAGTGATCATGAATAATCAAAGAAATCTACATCTTCCATTTTTGATCATAAAATTCTTCAAAGTCTTTGGAAAATTCTTCTAATTGATTTGGTCTTACTGATGGTGAAAGCACGTTTAACCGTACTTGGATGAATTGACTCATCAAGCATTCATACTACTGTTATTAATCATAAATCTCCTTCTAGAAAGTTTTCAAGTGTTGTATTATTATTCTCTTTTTCGTGAGCATTCGATGAGTGAAAACTTTTTGCTTTTACCTTGAAATTCGTTCTTAGTACTTCGGCAATTTCGTCTGCTTCAGTTTTTGAATCTGCATAGAATATACTGTTTTCTAGACTACCTCAGGCTCTGAAAAGCATGTCTTCAATCATGCTTTTATATGAGTTGAAAACAGGTAGGATTTTTTGGACAGCTGCTTCAAGGGTTTTTACATTCTTGTTAAATTGTTTCTCTGTTCGTGTTTTCCCGTTAACGTTAACATTTTGAATTATAGAATAGATATGATCTATCTCTTCTCTGGTAGTGTCTCTATTGGTTACAACTGTATAGTTGAATTTAGGACTATATGGACTTATGAGGTGTTCTGCTAAACTATAGGTGAAATCTGCCTTTCAAAGTAATTCCACTAATTCTTGTTTTGATGTTCAAGTGGTGAAAATATACAGAGGTATTTTTTCTCATGTTGTTTTTTCAATTAATGCTTCAATGTTTTTTTTCCAGTTGTTTGAGCCGTCATATGAAAGATATCGATGTGCTTCATCTATCCACACTGCGTCTGCTCCTCCTCTTGCTTGTAATACTTCGATAAGATCTTCATTTTCTGTAGAATGAAAAGTAGAAGAAACAAACATGATTGGTGCTTCTATTAATTCTTCTTTTTTAGGTTTTTTATAATTTCTTGAGTGAAAAGAATAATGTTTGATTTTTTCTCTAATGTGTGCAGGAATGATCTTTCCTTCTGCAGTTGTTAGTTGTTTAACTTGATTGTTAATGGTCTCTATTTTGTCTGAAGCTAGATATATAGTGAGTTTATCGCCATTAAGAAAATCAATATTTTCAATGATTTCTAGAAGATTATTTCCGACAACAAGAGTTTTACCAGATGACATCGTCATGTGATAAAAAATAGTGTTGTGATAAAGCAATCAATTTTTTTCTCAAGCTCATCGTACTTTTATCACTTCTGATCATTTTTTTATTGCAGCTTTTTGATATGGGTATGGCTTATGCACCTCAGATTTTTCTGATGATGAAGAAGACTTTTGGCTTGTTCTTTTCTTGCTATTTTCTAGTTGTCTTTTTAAATTTGTAATGGTTTGTTGCAAAAAAACTTTGATGCTTTTAAAGTTATTTGTATCTAAGTTGTTCTTTGCATTCCTAATGCTATTAACAAGTGCTATGAAAAGTTCATGTTCAGTCGTTACTGATGTTCCAATCTTCTTCTTTAAAAGTGTGTTCCAGGTTGTACAAAATTCTTCCTCAGCTCCTTCTGCGTTAGAAATTAGATTGTCGATGCTGCTTAATTTTTGATGTTCCTGGTACTGAGCCATTTTTTCTTTATACTTAAATATTGACAAAATATGTAAATTGCTTTTGATTTCAAGTCTTGTTTTACTTTAGTGGAACATTTGTGTACTGCTTTATGTTAAGAGCTTTGAGATTTCAGGATTTATCAGTGATGCAATTCTGATTGCTTCTAGCTCATCGTGAGTAAAGTCTTCTTTTCTTACTCCGGTAACTTCAATAATTGTTCCGATATATTTGTTTTTTAGATTTCTTAACACTCTTGTTTTTCTTTCTTTTAGAAGATTTTTTAATTCGTCTAAAGTGAGTGGTTCCTTTCT
>JAHDCT010000082.1:0-5081 GCA_020629735.1 bacterium
GAATACAAGAGCTGCATAAAGAAAAAACTCAGAAAATCGCTAGTGCAAAAAGTAAATTAGAGGAGCAAGTTATTTCATTTCTTAATTGATAAGACATGTCTGTAGCAGAAAATACAAGTTACCTAGAAGCTTCAGGACAGAACGAGTATTCCTTCTTAGAAGGAGGATGAATAAGCAAGTGATTAGATAGTCACTTGCTTTCTGGAGAGCTTATTGGAAAATATATATGAGTTCTAGAACTTTTCAAAAGAAATGAAATCTCAGCTGAGCAGTGCAACAAACTTATTGAGAATCTTGATAAAATAATGAGTGAGTACCTATGAAGAATGGAAAATGGAAAAATCCTAGGTGGTGATATTCACGGATGTGCTGTGGAAGCAATAAAAGATTGTCTTTGAAAAGAGGAGTGAAGTAACATATCGTCAAAGATGGTAACACTTTCACATCGAAATGAATGGATGTCTCATGATCTTGCTTTGTCACAGAAACAAATTGGGGCTGATCTCTTACAGTCGATGTTGGCGTTTTGAAATGAGTTGCTTAACACAGTAAGAGAAACAAAGGATCTTCCGATTCAGTCATTAACACATGTGAAAAAAGCAACAGCATTAAGTACAGTTGGACACCAATTAGCTCAGTATCTGTTTTTTGTTCAGAAGATTGCTGACCATATCTTTCTGATAACACATCACATTCAAGGAACAATATGATCAAAAAATTGAGCAAGTGAAGTTGATGCTCTACATGTTAAGTATAATTATCTTTCATGAGTCGAAACACAACAGCATACTGATCTATGATTGTGAGGGAGAGCGTTTACAAGTGCTCAATTCTGAGAACAAATAGACCACATAGCCACTTGTTTTCGTCAAATAGGAAATTATTTGCAGTTTGCTCATGATGAAAACTATTTTACATTTGATGAAAATTATGGAGTCTCTCCTGATGTGCATACAAGCAGACTAAAGCTAGAGTGAATCGAATCGCACATGTGAAGAGATATTAACATTTTAAAAGGGTATACATCGTCTTTGAAATATACTTTTGAGTCACAAGTATATCCGTGATACAATTCTGCAGAATCAGCTTCAAAAGTTATACTTATAAAAGCTGTTTACACACTCGTTCACCTGATGAAGGAAACGTCAGAGATTTTGACATCAGTTCAGTGGACTAATCTAAAGTCTGCCCAAGAAGCCGTCTCAGACATCCCATTCTTATTCGGTGATGAACTTATCTGATTCTTAAAATCAGAAGGAAGACTTTGAGTAGCTGAAGCAGAAAAAGTAGTAGCAAAAATGAAAGTGCTTTGTTTGTGACAGGGAAAGAAAAAGTATAATTACGAGAGTTTTACCTCCGTAGCTAAGGAACTAGTTATTGATGTTGATCACATATCTAAAGAGGATTTTCAAAACTGGTTAGATCCTGCATATATTCTCAGCGCGAAATCTACTCTAGGTGCCCCTGGAGCAATGGATGATATGATAATTCACTTAGAGAAAGGAGTAAAAAATATACATGATATGCTGGATGTTCTAAAGCAAGAAAAGGAAAAGAACTTAGACATCTGAGTGGATCGATTAAAGGAATATCTATGAGAGAAAAAGAGTCAGATAAAGATCGATCTCCTAAAGGAAAAAATCATATTCTTACTCTGATAGTGTAAAATGTATGTTTGGGAAGTAAGTAGTTCTCTTTTTCAAAAGAGAGATAAAATATTTTTTAGTATATAAGAAAATATGATGAAACATTTCATCTCAATACTGGATTTTAGTCCAGAAGAAATAAAGAAAACAATAAACATCGCGATTGCTATGAAAAATAATCAGATAGAAACACCGAACTTAACGAAACTTTTTTGAAAGAAGTTTACGGTAGCAGGTGTTTTTGAGAAAAGTAGTCTAAGAACGAGGATTTCATTTGATGTAGCAACAGCTCACTTATGAGGAAATTATATTCATCTAACACCAGAAAACTCATGACTATGATGGAAAGAAAGCTGGGAAGATGTGACAAAGGTCGTGAGTAGTATGACTGATCTCATTGTAACAAGAACCTATTCAGACGAGGTACTTGAAACAATGAAAAAACATTCATCGGTACCAGTGATAAGCTGATTAGATGCTCATGAACATCCGTGTCAGGTGCTTGCAGATTTGATGACAATCAAAGAGGTCTTTGGATCGTTTGAGGGATTAAAAATGGCATATCTGGGAGATGCGGATAACAATGTTACCTATTCACTAGCATATGCCTGTGGTCTACTTTGAATAGATTTTACATGTGCAGCGCCTCAAGAATATCAGATGAAAGAAGAGAAACTGAAAAAGACTAAAGAGATCTTCATGTCAACTTCAGCAAACTTTACGTTAACAAATGATCCTCAGTGAGCAGTAAAATGAATTGATATAGTAGTAACTGATACTCGGACAAGTGTTGGGAAGGGAGATGAAGAAATGAGAGTAGCATGTCTACTACCATATCAAGTAAATGACGAAATTATGGCATCAGCAAATGAAAAAGCAATGTTCCTCCATTGTTTGCCAGCATATAGAGAAAAAGAAGTAACGAGTTCAGTAATTGACGGAGAGCAATCCTACGTGTTTCAAGAAGCAGAAAACAGACTACACGCTCAAAAGGCAATTATGCTACATTGTCTATGATGTACTGATTATCTTGAGGTAAAGCATTCTATTGCTCACCCAGGCTTATGAATTTCTACACAGGTAGTAATGTGAGCTTGACTATCTTAGCTCTTTTCGTCGATGGGTGTGTTCTGAAGTAGTAGAGAAAATTTCTCAGATAAGCGGGGTATGAATAGTAATACTTTTCTTCTCCGCTTCTTGTGTTGCTCTACTAATTGGCTCGTCCCAAGTATGTCTTGCTAGATCGAACTTTCCTCGGTGAATAGGAAAAACGGTCTTAGCTCAAACATCTACTGCTGCTTGGATGGACTCTTCTGGAGTCATATGAATATGTTGCCAGTCATCGTTATATGCTCCATTTTCCATAAAAGCTATATCGAAAGGTCAGTATTTTTTTCAAATATTTTTAAACTCATCAAAATATCAACTATCTCAGCTATAGTAAATGCGCTGATCATCATTGAAAATAACCCAAGACCCCCAAAGCGTCGAGTTTCTGTTAGTGAGACCTCTTCAGCTAAAGTGTCTTGTTGGTGTAAAGACAAAGTTGGTTCAGGCTATTTGAGTTGTGTCATACCAATCATATTCTTCTATCTTATCATCGGGAACTCATCGAGTTATTAAGTGCGCTCAGACTCATAATGGGACCAGGAATTTTTTTACATGAGAATGAAGTTGTTTTATTGTTCTATAGTCCAAGTGATCATAGTGATCATGAGAAATTAGGACAATATCGATATTCGGAAGATCTTTCAGTTGTGGTAGATACTCCATATCAAATGGAGTTATAGTGCCAGGAATGGGTGATGCATTATAAAAAACAGGATCAGTTAAAAGAGTCAAATCTTGGGTACGCATGACAACGGTAGAATGACCAAGCCAGGCAAAATCTCAGTTTTGTAACGTATCATAATCTGTTGCTACAGAAGGAAGTGAAAGGGATGGATTTTTATTTTCTTCAGGGCGGAGGAGCGCATGAATTGATTCCATCATGCTAGGGCTATCATCAGATCTCGTTTCAACAGACGTCGGGATCAAATTCTGGAATCTGTTTCCATCATAATGTTTCGAAGTTTTAATTTTTTGAAGACTTTTTCATTTTGCAGCGCCTCAAAAAACAGGAGAAAAAAGAAAGAAAACCAAAATCGTAAGAAAGAAGAGAACGATAATGCTTATGAGTATGTTGAGTAATTTCATGGCAAAGGAGAAAATAAATGCTGCTCTAGTATGTTAATTTTTGAATTACTATCTTCTATGAATTTTACTAACTATGTATATTTGATAAGTTGTAGAAGAATAGATAGAATTATCAAGAAGATCCTTATGAAGATGTTAACATGGAAAAAGCAGAAAAACAGTCTGTACTAGAGGTTATGAAAAATAAACTCCAGCTCGCAGATGCCTATATTAGAATAACACTACCAGCTATCAAGAGATTGTTTACTTTTTTGCTGAGAAAAAAAAATCCCGACTACGAGAAATGGATTGGTCAACGTCAAGAAGCGCTTAGAAAGTGAATACAAATACTGAGAGAACAATACGAAGTCTTGCTCGACTCAGAACATTTCACTAAGTATTTAGAAGAATCATATCAGTTTGCCTTAGCAGAGTTGCCAATGGAATTTGAAATATACAGCGAGCATTATGATATAAGAAGCCAGGAGGAATATGTGAAAAAGGTGAGAAATGATATAGAAATAAGCTTAAGGCATATTGAGGAAAAGTTAAAACTAGCCGATTACACAGATATTGAGAACTTTCCAGGGACAACCAAGTTCCTTCATTTCTTTTTTATGTGAGCAAGATTACCTATTCAGGTGTTGTTCAACCAGGGTATATTGATGATTGTGGTGCAGTAGTATACTGTGGTCAAGAAATAACCGAAGTAGAGCAGACTTCAATTCATGAAGGGGAGCATTTTTTCCAAAATGCAATTGACGGGAATATTTCTCAACCATGAAAAGATGTTCTTGTTGGAAGTCCACTTTATCGAAAGTTGTTTATCGAAAGTTGACTCATGAGTTTAATAAAGCCTTTTGATGAAATTTAGAAATTATAGCTGAGAAGGTAGTAATGAAGAAATCAAAACGGGGTGAGTTGTTCAAGTGATATAAGTTTTTGGCTCATTCAGCAAGACTTGATATATGGTGAGGAAAACAGGAAGTAAACTATCAAAGTAGAATTGACGAAGTTTTATCAAACTTAAGAGAAATTAAGCACTATTGCGTTTTGCCATGAGAGCAGTTCACGTTAAAACACCTAGAAATACTCAAGGAAAAAAAACCTTTGGCATATCTTTGTATGAAAAACATAATTAGTGATGAGGATGCATTCATTAGCGTCTTGAATCATTTTTTTGTCTCTCCCATCATTTTAGAAATGTAGCTTATTAGTGAAGTCTTTCTCAGTTTGGCACAGTATCACCTGGATGAATTA
>JAHDCT010000082.1:5091-5465 GCA_020629735.1 bacterium
GAGCAAAGTTGGTTACAGCAACAATTTGCTTTCACAGAAGTTCTTCCTTGGTGTAAAGATCAGTAATTTGCGCAGATGATTTTTTTATTCAAATTTTTCCTCAAAAATCTATCCACACTTGATAGGCTGGCTTTCTCGCAGTTGGAAAATCTTTAACATCGATAATGGTTCAGACGTTAAGGTGAACCTTACTAAAATCTTCGTAGCTAATGTGTTCCATTGTATGGCATAATGATAAATATAGTAGGTAATACGGAGTTAAAAAAGAGCTGTGACACAATAGAAAAGCGACGTTGTTAGTCCTCAGTTAAAATGACAGCATATTAAACTCAGTAGAATTGTCACAAAGTTTCTTCTCGAGGTATTCTTATGAT
>JAHDCT010000083.1:0-1473 GCA_020629735.1 bacterium
CGTTTGAAATCTCTTTTCAAGTTTTATTTGGATTATTGTCTTAATTACCTGAAGCATCTTAGCTCGAAAAGTAATCTGAAAAGTAATCGATTATTATATGGATTTCACCATAATCACTCCTAAAACCATTACTGCATACGACCAAAACTGAATTTTCACTAGAAATACGAGATCATTAGAAATATCAAAAATTAAATCTATTCGTGTAATGAAAGAGGGTATCTTCAGGAGTCTTTTTAACTTTGGGACAATAGTCTTTTTCTCAGAAGGAGATGAAACCATGTGAGACATAAGGTTAAATTATATATCAGCACCACAAAATCTAAATAAAAAATTAGCAGAAATTTTAAAACTTAATAGCCAAAAAACAGCTCAAAACGAGGATCAAACGAACAAAGAGTAAAATTAATATTAAAAACACTTTACTTGTTGCACATTTATGCAAAAACATGCATATTTTTGCATCTTCATGGAAGACACCTATACATAATATCAGGTGTTTTTATTTTTTACACTATACTTACTATGGCAAATAATGTCGTAAACGATGCAATCAATGATGTTGTTAGTCTTAACGGATGATTCACAACAGAAATTATCGATGGAGCAATTTCATACCTTCCAAAGCTTTGAACAGCAATAATCGTTTGGATACTCTTCCGGTTTATCGCGAAAGCTATCAAAAAAGGAATCATTGTTCTTTCAAATAAATTAGGAGTAGAAAAAATTGCAGATAGAGCAAACATTAACGATTTTCTCAATAAAGCAAACATGCCATGAGGATTAAGCGGACTCATCTGAAGTATCGCTTATTGGATTATTTTCCTTTTTTGAATCAATATTTCATTCAATACACTTTGATTAGACGTTGTTTCAAATCTTATTTCAGATCTCATTACCTACATACCAAATCTATTTATTGCGGTAATTGTTCTTCTTGTATGAAGTTTTATTGCAAAATTCATCAAAGATTTAATCACATGAGCTGTAGCTGCTTCGAATAGCACTAATATGTCATGGGCAGCAAAAGCGAGTTACATCATCGTAATGTTCTTCACAATTATCACCGCACTAAAACAAGCAAAAATAGACATCACATTTCTAACAGACAATGTTAACACAATTGTTATGTGAATTATGCTTGCATTCTGATTAGCATTCGGACTCTGAGGAAAAGAAAAAGCAAAAGAATTCATCGATAAACACTTTTAATAAAAGTCAAAGAGAACTAAAAAGTGTCCTTTCATCAGGACACTTTTTCTTTAAAAAAAAATTGTTTACCCCTCAAATGACATGCATTCACTTCACAAAAGCACAAGCGTTTTTCTAAAAGATATAAAAAAATATCAAGAAAAAAAAGAACTAGATCAAACAACCATGAATGAGCTTGTTCAAGTAATTTTCTACCACAACAAAAGATATTACGAAGAAAACAATCCGAAGAATCCGTTGGAATACAAAACACCTAACGGA
>JAHDCT010000083.1:1483-5421 GCA_020629735.1 bacterium
AACAATCCGATTATTTCAGATGGAGAATACGATCAACTTTTTTCACTCTTACTTTATTTCGAAAAGCAATTTCCTCATCTAATTAATCCTTGATCACCAAGCCAAAAAATAGGAGGACTAAGCAATACAAACTTTACAAAGGCAAAACACAAATATCCATTAATTTCACTTGCCAACAGTTATAATTCAGATGATCTTGATGAACGAGACAAACAAATAAAAACAAGAGCGGAAAAAGAAGGAATAACATGATGGAACTATATCATTGAACCAAAATTCGATGGTTCTGCAGTAGAAATTATCTACCAAAAATGACAATTTACACAGGCTATAACCAGAGGTGATGGAAATATTGGTGAGGACATTACTAGCAATATAAAAATGATATCTAATCTTCCACTCTATGTAGAAACATTTAACAAATTTGACGAAATACGTCTTAGATGAGAGGTTCTTTTCCCTTACCATATGTTTAAAAAAGTAAACGAGTCGATTCTTTCTCAAGGATGATCACCATTTTCAAATCCAAGAAACGCAGCTGCATGAACCTTAAGGCAACTTGATTCAAACATTGTAAAACAAAGGTGATTGATAGTGTATGTGTATGACATTCTATGACACCAAGAAATGTTACACAAAGAAGAGACAGACGAAGAACGTCTAGAATGGCTAAATGAAATTGGCTTACCCGTACATCCTAAGTATTTTCTCTGTCAAACAATTCAAGAAGTAAAAGAAGTCTGTACCAATGAGGACATACAGGAAACATTAGAAAAAGACAATGTAGAAATGGATGGACTAGTAATAAAAGTAAATCAAATACAGTATAGAGATCAACTTTGAAGTACACAGCACCATCCAAGACGAGCAATTGCCTATAAGTATCCATCAAAACAAATAGCAGCACAGATTAATTCAATAAGCTATCAAGTCTGACGCACAGGAGTAATAACACCTGTAGCTGAACTAAATACTGTAGAACTTGGAGGAGTCAAAATTAGCAGAGCAACGCTTCATAATTTTGATTTTATTCAAGAACGTGATATTAGAGTCTGAGATCGAGTCTGGATACAAAGAAGTGGTGAAGTAATTCCTTATATCCTATGACCAATTCCTGAAAGACGCGAGTGATCAGAAGTAAAAACAGAAGTCATAAAAACTTGTCCAGATTGTTGAAGCAAGGTTTTTAAGGACGAAAATGAAGTTGCAATCATCTGTCCAAACGACACGTGTTCATCAAAAATAACACAACAACTAATACACGCATGCTCTAAAAATGCATTAAACATAGATTGATGTGGAGAAAGTATTATAGAAACGCTTGTTAAGAAATCATATCTACACAATATCGGAGATATATTTGTCTTAGTACATCATAGTCTTGAGCTTAAAAGTATACAAGGTATGTGAGATAAAAAAATTCAAAAGATACATAAGGAAATAGAAAAAACTAAATTTAAAGAACTACGAAGGCGAATTCATGCCTTCGGAATTAAATTCATTTGAAAAAAAATATCTCAAGACCTCGATAAAGAGTATGCAAAATGGAAAACAAATAACGAAGGGAAATTATGGGATTTCTTTGCAGATAAAGAATATCTAGATGACGTATTCTGACTTGGCAAACAAACCATCCTCAGTTTACAAGAACGAAGCTGAAAAGAAAAGAATATTGATCTATTAAAATACTTAGAACAACAGCAAGTAAATCTCAACCCAAGTAAGCAATCTGAAAAAAAATCTACACATCTTGAATGAAAAAAAATAGTCATCACAGGTTCATTTGAAGGATATTCAAGAAATCAATTACAAGATCTTATAAACGAACATTGATGAATACCAACAAACACGGTAAGTAAAAAAATTGACTACTTGTTATGCTGAGAGAAGGCATGATCAAAGTTTAACAAGGCAGAAGAACTACAAATTGAAATAATTAAATTGCCTGAATTCTTTAAACTAATTTGAAAAAAAATGGAAATAAATACGTCAGAGACTAATGAGTCACCCCCAGAAAAAGAAAAACAGATTGAACATCAGAAAAACATTCAGCAAAAGTGACTCTTCTAAAGTAGAGCAAATAAAATACTCTAGTAAGCTTAATCAGTTTAAGTAAAATAAAATACATTTTTTATCTCTTCTACTACCTAATAATGCCATTCTTCGAAAACCTAAAAAACGCTCCTACAAGAAAAAAAATTAGAACAGGAATTATCGTAGTTATTATTATTGCGCTCTTGTCAGCATATTTCTTTTGAGACTTTTCAAAAAGAACTAAAAACATTCTCCTAGGAACAGGAATAGCAGCAGTAACAGCTCTATGAGTGGATTTAGTTACCTATGAAGTCGATTTAGAAACACTACGAGATACAGGATCAATAGATGAATCAAGAAAAACCTATTCAAAAGGGATAGCGTTAATTGGTGATTGTTCTCAACAAAATGATCTTAACTGCGAACACTTTGAAACACAACAGGACGCTCAAGATATTTATGATACATGCATGAGAAAAATCAAAGAATACAACAAAGATGTAGAAGATCCAATCAGTATAGATATTTATTGACTAGATGGAGACAAAGATGGAATAGTTTGTGAGCATCTACCAAGTGCATAAAAACTGCTCAAAATAAAAAAACATCACTATTAATAAGAAAGAACTCTAAATTTTAGAAATAAAACACTTCATGACACAAACGCCACATCTTCGCTGAGCAGTTTTCTGACTTATTGTTAATGAAAAAAACGAAGTTCTTATGTTACAAAGACAAAATACCTGATATTATGACGGAGGATACTGCTTACCTTCAGGTCACATAGAGCCACATGAATTAGCATCAGAAGCGATTGTTCGCGAACTTAAAGAAGAAATCAACATAGAAGTAACCCAAGAAGACGTGAAACTATTTTCAGTCATACAAAGAATGACAGGTGGTGAAAATGGGAGAGAGTATTTCGATCTATGTTATCTTGTTGCTTCTCGAAAAGGGGAAATAGCAAATGCAGAACCAGAAAAATGTAAGCAACTAAGTTGGTTTACCCCAAAAACATTACCTGAATTCGCTCCTTACGAAAATATTTATTTTTCAAACCTCTATTACGAAACGTGATGATCACAACTTACTTTTTGAGAAATGGATTTGCGTGAGCGTAGTCATCGTAAGAAATAGAATTCTCCATAAGATCCATAAAATGCTTAATAACAGTTAATTTTCTCAGCTTATGGTTCTTATTTGCAAAAATATGATCTAACGTTTTTAATCACTCTAAAGTTATTTTTTTAGATTTCATATCATCAGTTGAATTAGCACGTTCTAAGTCTTCTTTTGCTCAATGCAAAAGATCTGTAAAAGGGATAAACATAGTATTCATTCTATCGTAGAGCATTTTTCACAAATCAAAATTTCTTGTACCTCAGTAACAACTTACTTCAACATCTCAATGTCGTGCAGGAGATTCTTCAGAAAAAAAAGAACTAGAATATCAAAGTTCATCTGCGTGAAAAGCAAGATCTTTAGTTACTTCATTCACATAAACCTCAACTTTCTGTCTTCGATCTCATGAAGCATATTTCGCAGCTAAAAATCCGGTAGCAATTGATACAACGTTTTTAACAACTCAAGCTATTTCAACTGCTTTTTGGTCAACTGTCTCAACTCATATAAGTTGTCCTCATTCTAACACTTGAGCCACTAGAGCAGTAGCACTTTGATTTCATCAAATACTTATTTCATACTTTTTATCGAGCTGAACAGCCATTTCCTTAGCAGGATTTCCTCATCACAAAGTAACATATTCAACGCCAATACCAGATAATTTATCTTCCAATACCTCAGAAAATAAATTTCACTCTTCGCCAACAAATCAACGTGTATCAGTTAATCATTTTGACACATTAGCAATAACTGTTCATGAACTAAGGGATTTTTCAATCTTA
>JAHDCT010000084.1 GCA_020629735.1 bacterium
AGAAGTGATGCAGGGGTGTTGATTCCTGTGGTAGAGGGGGTATTGAGGGGGTTAGAAGAAGAGTTTAGATTTGTCTAAACTTTTCTGTTTAGTAAATGCTTGTCTTAGTCTGCGAATTACTTTTTGTATATCATTATCGATGAGAGTGGTACTAACTTCATAGTGTTCGGCAATTTCTTCAACTGACCATGGTCAGTCCCCATCTAATCAATAACGCCATATAACAGCATTTTTAGCTCTCATCATTTTAGCATCGTTTCATTTGCATATGAATCACACGTAGTCTTTCAACACAGCTCTTAGTCATGATTCATTCAGTTCACTTACTCAGGGTAACATAGTCATATCTAGGTTTTCTGAGTTAAAGTCAGCCAAACTAACGTCGTCCATATAGCTAATAACGCTAGAATCTTCAGTTTCTCAGTAGATGTCTCACCAAGTAGATCATCATGAATCTCATTCATCTACTGGTGCATCCCAGGCAACAACGTTATAGGTTGCAGCTTCGATTTCCCTTAGTGTTTTTACTCAAACACCCATAGCTTTAGCTAGTTCTTTTTCAGTAGCTCATTCTCATAGTTCTTCTTTAATTTTTCAAAGCTTGTACCTTTGACCATATCTACTATTTTTCATTGATAACAAGGAAGAATTTTCTGCTAATGCTTGAAGAATTGCTTGTCTAATCCGTCGAACTGCGTAAGAAATAAATTTGTTTGATTTATCCTCAAATCTTCTCGCAGCTTTAGCGAGTCAGATGTTTCATTCATTAATCAAATCTGAAAGTGAGAGTCACTGTCAGAGATATTGCTTTGCTACAGAAACAACGAACCTAAGATTTGCTTTAATAAGTTTTTCTAAAGCTTTTTGGTCTCAAAGTTTTATTTTTTTAGCAAGGTCTTTTTCTTCTTCTGGGGTTAATAAGTCTACTTTTCCAATTTCTTGGAGATATCTTTCTAAAGAATATTCCTCCTTTGGGGTTATCTTAATTTCTGAGTTTTTTAAATCTAACTGTCTCATGAGTCAAGGTATGAGTAAATATCCTTCTTTATACCCTAAGGTGGGAAGTAAGTCAAGATAAATAGTGATATAAGTAAGCAGAGTGAAGGAATTGTTTTACCATGAAACCTTTGTTTGATAAACACTAATAAGCTGTGAAATACGTGCGTTAAGTTCAGGTATATCTGAGAAAAGTTTTTTCATAATACCTTCATATACAGTACCAGTTACAAGGTTATTTGAACCTTGGTGTGTTATAGCAACAGGACTAGAAATATCCTTTTGATAAAGTTTTAGGTTATATCTAATAGCTCATATGTCATCAAGCAACTCAAAGATATATGGTAAATGATCTGGGGTGACGTCAGCAGGATGAGCAAAGCTCTCTCGCTCGTTTCTTGGGTTGATCGCTATTTCAATGATTCATTTTATGATTTTATAAAGCGCTCATTGAGTTTCATTATTTTGAAATCAATATTTCTTAATAAATGTTCAAAGTAAACGTACGCGTTCCATATCATGTCAGCGAATATCCAAGTTCATGATTCTTAAAATAATTTCATCATATTCAGAAATAAGATTATTGAGTTCAGAGGTATGCGACTTATCTGATATACTAAGGCGCAATGCGGTATCAAATCAAGTAACAATATCTGTATACTGTTTAATCTCTGAACATCCTTCCATAAGGTGGTTTACCTTTGAAAGAAAATACGTTTCATGTCAGTTTTTAATGTATTTCTGAGTTGGTTGTACAATTTTTCTAAAAAGAATATTATAGTTTTCATTTTTAAAGACGATGTTGTGTGTGTGAACCAGGTAAGCAATATCTCAAATATACATCTTCATTCAAGTAGCTTCATTAATTATTTTTTCGATCATAGTCTTCGTAAGAGGATTAGGTGATTCTTCTCAGAGATCATCAAGCTGAATATCCCAAAGCTCTTCTTTGATACTAAGGTCTTTTTGTAGTATTCAGCCAACTAAACGTTCTAATCAATAGCTAATTAAATCGCGCTCTTTGCTTTCAATAGGGAGACTTTTACTACTTAGAGCTAGGCAAAGGTCATTGAGCTGTTTTATATGTTCGCTAAGTTTAAATAATGGTGCAAATTCATCACTTGTATTGAAACTATGAATATGATCTCAGTAGAAAGTGTATAATCTCGCAATAATACTATCCCGAAATGCCGGTGTCATCTTAGCATAATCTTCGATACTAAGCAAGTCTTTAAATTTATGTTGAAAATTAAAGGAGGATCACGTAAAAATACTATGAATGAGTATGGTATATATAAGATCCTCCGTATTTTCAGGAGTTTGGAGTTTTGGATCATTAAAAGCCGATACATCAAAAACTCTTATTTTATCTGAAATTCACTTAGAAAGGAATTGTTGTATCTTCTCAACTTTATTTGGGACAAGATCAAGGGGAAGATAGGTATATGAAGTTGTTGTGTCTACTGCTTCTTGTGTTTTTTCATCCCAAGAGAATGAATTTGTATCACTGCTATGTGTAGTAGTCATTCAAAGTTTTCAACCCTGAAGCATAACGTAAACCCAACGATCTCCATTTGACTCGTTATGAGATGGGAGCATGACATGAGGTATAGGCTTAATCCTGTCCTTGGGTTGAACTTCATCTACTACTGCAAAGTGAGTAAGAATATGTTGAAGATATGATCAGTACTGTCATGAATATTTCTCTTGATTGGTACTAATTCCATACGATTCAAGTAATTTTTTGTAGGGAGTAGATAGTGACCCAAGAGAATTGTTGATAACAGTCAGCTGCTTATAAAGAGATCAAGTCACCATAGCTTTTAATGTATTCGTATCTTCATCATCTAGTTCAATATGTCAGAAAAGAGAGTCGAGAAATGACCCTTTAGTAAACTCAGCAGTATCATTTTCTTCATCTATGATCTCATACATCCCAAGTAAGTTTCAGATATAGCTATGAGTTGTCTTCGATGCTCTATGTGGACCAGAGTAATGTACATTAACACGACCAACTCTTCATTCTTCTGAAACACCAGATAGTTCAAGTTCAGCTTGAGGGATAAAAGTAGTTCATTGAGCAGTTGGTTCAGATCATGAAATATGTAAAGTACAGTGAAGTCAATATTCGTTGTTTTGATCATCTCAAGCAGCTTCTCAATTCTCTAATAGCTCATCTATCGATCAGACGCTAAAATGATATTCCAGATGAATTCCATCAATTTCGACTTGGCAGATGTAGGTGTCATGTTCTCAGTCATTAGTTTTCTTTCCTAGCCGAGAAACGCCTTTTCTTGAATGTATTTGAGCAACACTTCTTTGGATCAAGTCGTTTCATAGAATTGATTGATGAGAAGCATTTTTGTGAAGATGAAGCGTTCATTTCATATCCGTCGTTTCTGGAGCATCATGAGATATAGAATTTACCGTGCTTATTACATTAATTTCAAGAGTGTTCGATGATCAATCAGCCTTCTGTATATGTTGCTCACATGCATTTTCCAAAAAGTTACAGAAAAAATCTGCTGGTGCTTCATCGATAATCTCTCGTCATAACGAATTAATTCATGGATTATGAAATGAAAAATTGTTCTCTATTTTTAGATAATTAGTAGCTCAATTAGTAACTTTTGCAGCTTTTTCTTCTGAAAAAGATCAGAGCTTAACTTCTTTAGAGAAAATTTCTGGATCTGAAAGAAGAATGAGTGTCTTCACGTATTCTTCTATGCTTAAAGGTGAAAAGTTAGGTCCATCTTCTCATCTTCATTGTAAATTATTTCCTACAAAGTTGAGAAAAAGCTGGAGAAGGTTTCACGAAAGATGCGTAGGGAGTTGTTCTAAAGATTCCTGAAGAAGATATTCTTTCCTAATTCAATCCGCTTCAGAAACATAAAATGACTTTAGTGTTTTTTTCTGTCATTGAGCAATTCATGTATTTTTTGTGGTTTTAAGTACTTCTTTTTTCAGAATTTGTTGAAAGTGAAAAATATTTTCTATGTCATCAAGAAAAGCTCGTTGGTCGGGTTTATGTTTTAAGTTTTTTCACTTATTTTTAACATATCTAAGTGCATCATCAAAGGATCATCCTTCTAGAATTCAAAGGTCAACTAATGTGTAGTAATCGAAAAAATGTCTATCTAATAGGTCATGTATATTAATAGCTTCTCCGTTAATGTTTGAGTATCATTCAAGTTTTTTTAAGGCTTCTTTTTGGTAGGCTAGAAGAAAATCTTTCTGTCCAAATTCACGAATCCTTTCTTCATACATTTGCCAGATATCGATATGAATTGCTGATATAAATTCATCAATATTCTGATCTACTAGCTCAGTAGATCAGCTCGTAAGGGCCATTACCTGAGAAAGGTCAAATATAAGTGCAAGTTTTTCAATAGCTTCATCAATAGTTAAATCTTGTTCAAATGCGTAATTTTTAATATAGAGTCAAATAGTTTCACAAAAAAATCTACGACTAAGTTCGGTACCACCATTAAGATAATACTTTTTTATCTCTGCGTTTGAGTAAGCATTAGCCTCTTTCAAATCACCTACAAAAGCAGCAAAAAGATGTGCCGTAATTGCTTCGTACGATGGTGTTTCATCGGTAATTTCTTCTGGAGAAGTATCTCAATCAATTCTCCAGATTCAAGTACGTTCAATAAACCTACGATAGATTTCTTCGTAACTTTCTTCTGAATTTTCTAGAATTTCAAAACCCTGATTAATGGTGTCCATTATCAAATTAGTACTAAATGACTCTATACAATTTTTTCGACCTCACTAGGCTAGAGTGTTATCTTATCTTTTCTTCTTTTTCTTCTTTTTCTTTCAAGATGACGCTTTATCACCATCTGTATCTCAGGCAGCCTCAAAGTTTTTATGAGTATTAGCAGCAGTTTTAGCAATAGCAACACTAGTTGTTCTATCTAGTTCTTCTAAGAGATCTTCAATTGAGGTAAATCAATGTAACTTAAGGTTTTCTAAAAGTGTTTTAAAGACATCTCTCTCTCTTTCTCATTTAATTGCTTCTCAATAATTAAATGAGTTTGATTTATTCTCTTCTACTTCAACTCATTGATTAGCATCATCTGGATCAGCATCATCTAGTGATTGTCAGCTCATATCAGTAGAGTCAACGACATCTCAATCTGCATCACTAGATCATTCAATTTTTTCAACTGCATCTTTATTGTCGTAACCTACTGTGTTTTCATCTCTTCAAGCAGTTGTAGAACTACTATTAACTGAATTTGACCTTTGTGTTCTATACTGTTCAAGATATGTTTCTATACTCTCAAATTCAGGTAGCGTATTCTGTAATGCTTCTAAAAAGTCTTGGTAGGGTTGATCTTCATCTCTTGTAATGCTAAGAATCCACGATTGAATCAAATCTCAAACAACTGCTTTACGTACTTTTTC
>JAHDCT010000085.1 GCA_020629735.1 bacterium
GTTGTCTTTATGTTGTAACTGCGTTGCTGATCACGTTGTGTATGTAATTTGCTTTAATCCATTTTTTTCTTTTGCTAATGCAATCATTTCTTCGTCTAAATCTTCAGCGGTATAGTGAGTGAGTTGATTTGCTTTTACGAGAGCAGCAGCAGCAAATCATGTCCCGCAACCAATTTCAAGCACTTTGTCACTTGCTTTTAATGATACATGATTATTAAAAATTTTCTGTAAGTGAGCGGTATGTACTTTTTCCCGCATGTCTGATTTTATAAGTAGTGCTTCTCGAAAATTAAGTTTCATAACAAAAAAAGACTAGGCAAATAAAGTTGAGAATTCTAATTTAATATATGTACGTATGATGGCAAAGCTGACTTTCCGGAATTTACTTGCGCTTCACGGGAGTTTTTGTTCCCATACGCGTTTAAATATATAGTTTGCAGTGGCTGGAAGTGACATTTTTTTTCATGGATATTTTTCTTCGTTATTTTTTGCTATATCGAAAAGATCTTGAAAATGCTGATTCATGATGTCATGATTTTCTTGTACGGTGTTGCTTGGATTATAGATGTGAAGAGGAATTCAGCTAGATCCATTGAGTTCAACGATTTTATATTTTTTTGCTACAATGTCTTCTAAAGAATCAGCTAAAATATCAAATCTACCGGCATAAAATCCTTTATAATTTGTTAGTATTTCATTCATTTCTTCTTCTATTTTTTTATCGATTTTTCTTTTTTCCATAATGATTCCAAAGTAGGAAGAACCGCTTTTAACAATGTTGATGTGTTTTCCTGTTTGAGGGACCTGAAATCTTTCGTTTACTGGAATGCTTTGTAAGATACGATGTTTAATGTCTTCTGAAATGGATAATCATTGTACAAGATTTTCTATTGAATCACTTCCATTTCCTTCTATATAGGGTTTTACCTTTTCGACACATGAGCTTACGGTAAATGTGTCTCATTTTTTGAGACAGTAGATTCAGTATTCTTTTTTCTTGTTGATGTATTCTTGGAGTAGACACTCTGGGAGAGCAGTCTCTAGGTATGCTTCAAGTTCTGTTTCGTTTGTAATATATGCTACTCAAAACGATTGTTCTCAAAAATCTGGTTTTGCTATGCAAGGAAAATGTATATTACTTTCTTTCATTTTTTTGAGGATTCCGTCTTTGTCTTCTCTGTTGGTGAACTTGATTGATTTAGGGAGAAATTCGCTAGGTAAATGTTTGTAGGTCTCATCCTTAGAGAGGAAAAGAAATCCTCATAGCCCATCCATTGCTGGATTTACGAGAGGAAGATAGACGAAATCTTTCCAATATCTTGCGATCATACTCAAGTATTTGGTCTTTGAAGGAAGACTACGCCAGCTGTACTCTGGTTCCCTTTCTTTTCTTTTGGCTATATATCGTTCTGTGCTCAGTTGTACCTTTTCTCATATATCATTGCTTTGAGCAAAGAGCTTTTTCAATTCTTCAAAAGAACGAGCATGTGTTTTTGAGTCCATTTGGTTAGAGGCTCCGAGTTGTTAAAATATACTCTTTTAAAAGTTTTTCTCAGCTTACTTTATGAAATGGATTTTCTTTATCAATCAGTACATGAGAAGTGAGTATTTGACTGTATACATCGTTTGTATTTATGTTTACTTGAATCTCTTTTTTGATGTTTGAGAATCAATGAACTTTCCCGTAACCGAGGTAGGTATTTACTGTTGAGAGCATTTTTCCTAATGGTATTACGTTGTGAGGATTGCAATATCCGTCTAAAGATGTATCTGCTTTAATTCAGAGTCCATTTTCCTTATTGAATCATAGTATTTCTTTTGCAATAAGTTTATAATTTCCTGAAAAGATGTGACTTTCAATCTTTGATGCTTGCTCTACTTGGGATTCGAGATCAACTATACATTCGTTATCTGAATCAGCTATCTCATAACTTAGTTGAATAGCCAAATTTTTATCGAGATTATTCTTATCTGGGACAATATGGTCTACAAGCAAACTTGATGGATGTCCGTGTAGTGGGGTAACTAATTGAAATGGAGAACCTGTTATATCTTTTATAATGTCTGAATACTGTGATGATTCTTCTATTCATGGTACAATTTCTTTGCATAATTCTTCGTTTATTTCTACTCCGTAATTTACAATGAATCCTTGGAGAACGCGATCCATTCAATCTATTCGTGTTTGAAATAATTTTATCAGAATATAGGGATGCTCTAATTCATTAGAAAGTTTTTGGGTGAGAGCATCTTTTGTGTAGTCTAAGCTTTGTGCAAAATGAGCGTTAACGTGACTTGTTGTTTCTAGTGAAATTGATTCTTGATTTTTTGCAAATTCAATTTCTGAACACATTGGTCCTATAAAATTGTTTATATAAGTGAGTATTGTTTTTGATGATATATCTTTATAATTTGTAAGATCAGTGTATACGTAAGGATATGAGATAGGAAATGGATCTTCTGGTGTATGTATTCTCTCTTGAAGTTTTTTGATGGTTTTTTCTGGTAATGTATCACATCCAAAAAAATCTCCATTATGTAGGTTTATAATAGATCCGTGTACTGTGTGCACCGTTGAAAGAGAAGTTAAAGGTGTGAAAACTTCTTTCTTTCCAGGTGGAAGATCAGTCAGTGTCGTAATCATGTTTTTTCTAAGTAAATAGTACTCTAACTCATGATGAGAGTATTGACAGATTTCTTATTTTGAATACTAAAAATTAGAAACTACCTTTTACCACTAAGATAGTAGTTTACTGATGTCGTTCCTAAGAAAAGCAAGATGAGTCATATTGCAATATCTGCAAGGAGGTATAACGCAATAAGCAAAGCTACTATTCAAAGAACAAGTGATAGATATCCTCATACTTTTTGTGATACTTGTGAAGATGAGAAGTTGTGGTCTTCACTATAATATTTTTTTCCATCCGGCCCTATAATTTCTGTCATTTTGCAATAATATTAATTAAAACGTTTTGAGTGTATAGATCGTGTAAGAAAGGTGAAGGAAAGTTTTGTGTATCTAGAGATATAAGCTTGATTTTTTTGAGACGACTTGCATAATATGTCCATAAGAAATTGGCGTTTAACAGCATATGCAGCTTTAAAGTTTTTAGTATTTCGTAGGATATGTCACTCCGTGATGATGTACTTAATCGCATTGATATCGTTGATCTCGTGTCTAAGTATGTCAATATAAAGAGAACTGGTAAAAACTGGTCTTGATTATGCCCCTTCCATAGAGAGAGATCTCCATCATTTACGGTTGCTGAAGATAAACAAATTTTTAAGTGTTTTTGATGTGGAAAGTGATGAAATGCTATTACGTTTCATATGGAAATTGAACGTATTGATTTTTGGGATAGCATGAAAATTTTAGCTAAAGATGCTGGGTTAGATATTAATGACTATCAAAAAGATCCTGAGAAACAAAAGATTAAGAGCTCAGAAAGAGAGAAAATTAAGTTGCTTAATAAACGCGCTCAGGCTTTTTTCCGTCAGAATTTTCCTTCCAGTAAGGCCGAAAACTATGCTTTAGAGAAGAGATTCCTTTCTCAAGAGACAATTGAAAAATTTTGATTATGATACGCTCCTGATAGTTATTATGATCAAGTTACTTTTTTAAAAGATAAATGATTTTCTTCACAAGATATTATCTGAGCTGGTTTAGCTAAAAATTGAAAGAGTGGAGATGCTTTTGCCTTTTTTCGTCATAGGTTGACGTTTCCTATTCATGATCATATTTGAAATGTTGTTTGATTTTGAGGAAGAGCATTAGATGCTGATCAAAATCCTAAGTATTTGAATACTACTGAAACGGCTGTGTACGAGAAATCATCAATTCTGTATTGATTGGATAAAGCTAAATCTGAAATCAGAACTTTTGATCACTTAATTGTGGTTGAATGATATATGGATGTTATTGCACTATCTCAGTACTGACTTCCTATTTGAATTGCAACCTGTGGGACTGCTTTAACGGTGCAGCATACGAAATTAGTTTCAAGACATACGCAAAATCTCGTTTTTGCCTTTGACCAAGATTGAGCTGGATATGAAGCTGCTATAAGATGATTAAAAGTTGCTTATGAGCAAGATTTGTACCCTAAAATTCTCTTGTTTCCTAAAGAATATAAAGATGTTGATGAATGGATGTCAGCAACGGTAGAAAAAAGGAACTGATTTAGTGATGAAGAGAAAGAATGATATTGGAAGTGAGTTCTTAAGGAGAAGACTCAAGATGGTTTTGACTGGGTGTTAGCTTCATTGCCAAATCATCATGATGTTGAGAATCCTGTAGAAAGAAAAAAAGCTACTCAAATTTTGTTTGAATTGATTAGTAAAATAGAAGATTATGCAGTCATGCAGATGTATTTTTGACGTATAGTTAATTTTCTTTGAGTGAATGAGCAAATGCTACGAAAACAATTTCGTCAACGGTTAAAAACTCGCCGTCATAGGCCTACTTCTTTTGAACAAGTTGAAGAAGAAAAAAAAACTTGAAGCTCTCGTCTTGTAGATGAGAAATATTTACTGTGAGTTCTTTTACAATCAGATTTTCTTGAAAACAATCAGGTGAATGAAGAGAGATACGAAGCATATAAAAATATACTTACGGTTCTGGCTGAATATTTTCCTACTACTGTTCTAGCTGAAGTTGTGTGATGAGACATTAGCTCTGAGACCAGAGAGAAGCTTGATGAAGCTGAATTATTTTGGAATCAAGAATTGTCTCATATTTCCTGAGAAAAAATCACTGATGCGCTTATTTCGTTTGTCCATAAGCAGATTTATAAACTCCAGAGAGTGGTGCTAAAATCTAAGAAACTATGAACACAAGAGAAACAAGAACTTTTAGATTTAATGAGGTCTTTATAGATCTCTTTAGGCTATCTTTTTTAAGAGTTTCTCATGTTCTTTTTTAAGTGTTTCATGGCTTTTTTGCTGGTGTGTTCGTCATACATTTTGTTCGTCTCCTTCGAATCTTGGTATAATATGATAGTGTGTATGGGCTACTTCTTGCTGAGCTATTTTTCAGTTGTTATTGTGGATTTGTATATTTTCAATTCCGAGTTTTTCTTTGTAAAGCTTTGTGATATGTTTCAGAGCTTTCATTATTTCAATTAACTCATTTTCTTCGCAATCGAATGTGTTAATTGAGTGTTTTTTGGGAATAACGAGAGTGTGGTATTGATTGATTGGGAAAATATCTAGGAAAGCTAACACATGGTCGTTTTCATAGACTTTGTATGAAGGTATTTCTCAAGAAACAATTTTGCAAAAAAGACAATCTGACATGATGAATGAGAGTTTGAATAAAACTCCTTAACTGTAAAAAAAAGTTCCTTAGAGTCAACTTTGAAATGGTTTAGATATGCGTTCGTACAAAATCAAACAT
>JAHDCT010000086.1 GCA_020629735.1 bacterium
CGTGATGCAGTTAAGTATTTAGCATCATGGTCGCCTTTGACAATGCATAAGTTAGAGGGTAAACTTTCAAGATTTCCAGATACATCAAGGAATGGAGTTATTGTAGATCCTGAATTTTTTGCTCAAGAGAGAGATGGGATTTTGAATGCCCATACTGTTGAGTATAGTGGTGATTTTTTTGCGGACCTTATTTGTCTGTATAGAAAATGTCCCGTAGCTCGTCTTTATCATAGCCGTGATCCAGAAAATTGTTCATATACTGATATGACAGTTGATTCGAAGAATTGTTATCTTAGTTTTGTCCCTGTAAGATCGGAAAATGTTCTATATAGTTTTAATATAAAAGATTCGAAAGATATCATTTCTAGTGTGTCTGTACGAGACTGATCAAGTTGTATTTTTGAGAGTTCTTGTGTCGTAAACAGTCATGAAATTTTTTATAGTAGTTATGTTGTTTGATCCTCACAGCTTCGATGATGTTCAGGTATGAGAAATTGTCATCATTGTCGAGATTGTCACGATATGGAATTCGCTAGTTATTGTATTGAAAATGTTTCCTATTCTCCTGAAGAGTATGAAAAAAAACTTGCATCATTAAAATGAGAACCTAGATGGTATAAGAACTTTAAACAGTATGCTGGTTGAGAGAAAGGACCTAACTTTGCTTCGACTTGATGTGATGATAGTAGTCGATGTATTTCTTGTTCAGATCTAGAGTATAGTATGAATTCGTTTCAAATTCATACAGGAAGAAATGTGTTTATGTCGAGCTCAGCTAAATGAAGTGAGGAAAGGTATAATAGTTATCTAACCTGAAATGCTAATCGTGTTTATTCTATTATGCATTCTGGTTGATGAGCAGAGTATTGTTATAATTGTATTTGAGTAAATAGATGTACACATGTGTATTACAGTGTTAGACTTCAGACTTGTTCTTTTTGTTTAGGGTGTGTGTGATTACAAAATGCAAGTTATTGTATTTTTAATAAGCAGTATTCGAAAGAGGAACGACATAAGAAAGTTGATGAAATTTTTGCTGCCTTAGAGGCTGAATGAACGTTGTGAGGTTTTTTTCCTGCAGATTTGAATCCATTTTACTTTAACGATACGATTGCATCTTTGTTGGCTGACTTTTCAAAAGAGGAGATTGTACAAGAGTGATATTTATGGAGAGATGAACAGATTATGATTGATATTCCCGATTGGATGGAAAAGATTTCAGTTAAAGATGTAAGCGAGTTTGAGAAATCATGACTTGATTCTCGTATTCTTAAAAAAATTCTTATTGATGAAAAATGAGCTGCATATCGTGTGGTTAAAATGGAGTTTGATTTTCTTATTAGATATTGATTGCCCTTACCTAGATTGCATTGGATGGAAAGATTGAAAATAAAATTGTATTCTCCTCTTACTTAAAGTATTTCCTTGTTTAAATAGCCTGTTATTGTTTAACGTATTCCTATAGTGGCTTTTCATAACTTTTTTCTAAAAACTATAATACAATACAAAAAAAGAACAAAAATGAATTTGAAATTAATTATTACTGTCGTCGTATTTTCTTTTTCTCAATTTTCCTATGCGCAAAACGCAAATGCGTTTCACAAGTATATAGGCGAAATAGAATATCTTCTGTGTAACGATAGATTTGATTGGGAGCATGTTGATTCTACCCAATTTTATCTTTTTTCTCATGAAGATAACTTGTCTATTGCTCAAGATGGACATCAACTTTTTTTGGATGATCGTTTAATCGAAGATTCTGACACTACCTCAAGAAAAGTTGTTTCAGCTTTATTTCGTAAATGGATGTCTGAACTTGTCTTAGGTAATGTCTCTGCATTCGTGGTGAATATAGAATTAGAGATTTGGTTTACGAAAATTCGAACTGCTATGTTGCCCGGACAGAGTTTTGAAATAATGAACAAAGAAGGCGAGTATGGATTTTCTATTTACTATGCTCCAACTGAGTCTTTTGTTACTATTACCAAAATTCCTGAGATAGAACAAGAAGAAGAGTTTCTTATTGCTTATATTGAAAAACACGATGAAGACCTACATTACCGTTTTGCCATGCGCAAAGAAGGGGGTTGCTTAAAGGATAAGAAGATTTTCCTTAATGATATTCTTTTTCTTTTGAAGAGAGATCGTTTATATAGGAGCTACTTTAGAAGTGTTCCTTCTTTGAATGTGGATTAAAGCAAACTTATTACTTTATAATTGAATGAAATTGATTCAAATTGACTCAAGTCCTGACCCTAGGCTTGAGTTATTTTTTTTGTAAACTGTATTGAAAAAACAAATATTTCTCCTATATACCATAATGATGAAGCAAGTTTTCATGTTATTTTTCCTGTATTTAATGCCTTTAATTGCATTTTATATGAAAATAATATGTGATTTTTTTTTAATTATTTTTCGAATATGAAGAGGATACGTAGTGATCGTGCGCCAAAAGAAGTAGGGCCTTATGCTCATGCTTGGGTTCATAATGGTATGGTATACAGCTCAGGACAAATTGCTGTTAATCCTAAAAGTTGAGAATGTGATTTCTTAGATCAGGATGTAAAAGTTCAAACGAAACATGTGTTAACTAATATTTGAGCGGTTCTTGAAGAGGCTTGATCCTCTCTTTCTCATGTGGTAAAAGCTACTGTATATTTAGCTGATATGGCTGATTATATTCAAATGAATGAAGCTTATGCAGAGGTTTTTGGTGATCATGCACCAGCGAGATCTGCTTTTGCGGTTGCTTGATTGCCTTTGTGAGCTAAGGTAGAAATTGAAGTAATTGCTGTGTGTAAATAGATTTTTTCTTGTTGTTGTAGAACTATGTATATTGTGATGACGACCTATCCTAATTCTTGAAAAGAATTGAAAAAGTTGATTTTATGACTTTTGAAGCAATGACTTGCTTCTTGTGTTCAACGTGTGAATTATATGAAATCGTATTATTTGCGAGAAGGCGAATTAAAAAGAAAGGAAGAGAAGTTGTTATTAATCAAAGGTAAATCAGAAAAGAAAGATGCTATGATAGCTTTCTTAAAGAAGATGCATCCATATGAAGTTCCCGAAATCATTTCTTTGTCCCCAGAAGAAGTAGACGAGTCGTACCTGGCGTGGATTGATTCTTAATGTAGTTTTGGAATTTTTACTGCTTGTCTAAGTTTGTATTTTGTTTCGCTAGATTTTTTAAAGATTAATTAATATCTCTTTCATGTCTTATTCCTTTGATAGCCTTTCTCTTACTAAAGAACTTGTGAAAATTCCTTCTATTTCTACTGATGTAGCTCAGCTTCATGTTATTATAGACTATCTTATGAGTTTTCTTACTGAACATATGTGAGATAAAGTTATTTTGGAGAAAAAGGTGTATAATGATAAGCCTTCATTGATTGCAAAGAATTTCGAAAGTACCTGGGCTGATATTTGTATTAATTGACACGTTGATGTGGTGCCGCCTAGTGAGGAGGACCAGTTTATTCCTGTTGAACGTGATGGGAAATTGTACTGAAGAGGAACAATTGATATGAAAGCAGCTGTAAGTGTTTCTTTTGTAAGTTTTATGAAAGCAATTTTGTGATGAACGGATAAGAAGCTTATGCTTATGATTACTACAGATGAAGAAGTTGGATGAAAAGATGGAGCTTGATCGTTGGTAGAGGAGTGATATTGAGCTGATGTAATTATTACTCCAGATGCTCGTTGACTTATGAGAATTGCTACGGCAGAAAAATGAGTATATACGTTTGACGTTAGAGTTGAATGAACTTCCTGCCATAGTGCTTATCCATGGAAATGAGATAATGCTTTGGAAAAGTCATTTAGACTTTACCAAGAACTTAAAGAGTCACTTGAAGAGACAGTTGAACTTCTTCAAGATGACCACTGGTGAACAAGTGTTCAAATGACTAAATGTACCTGATGAAAGGCTCATAATATTGTTCCTGGATTCGCTTTGAGTACGTTTAATATTAGACATACAGAGTCGTATACTGAGACGATTCTTAAGAATATGTGTTCACATATTTGTAAAAAATACGATGCTACGATTACCTGAGAACATTATGCCTGATTATTGTTTTCAGATGAAGATCATCCAGCTGTTGCACTGTATTCAGAGCTGGCTAAAGAAGTTATTTGAGATGAGGTGCATTTTGGAAAAATACATTGAGCTACTGATGCAGCTTACTTTTCTGACCTTGATACAACTGTTATTTTACATGGACTAGCTTGAGAATTTTTGCATGCACCATGAGAATATGTCGATATTGCAAGCCTTACTCAAATGGAAAGCTTGTTTGATAGATTTTTGCAAGAATACCAATAGAAAGTCACCCTTTTGAAACATTAGTAGTTTGATTCTAGATGTGAGATACGTAGATTTAAAGGTATTCACCAGATCTTTACAGATAGATAACATTTCTTGGTAGATTAACTTAAGGAATGTGTTGTGTGTTTTCTTTATTATTTTGATTGTGATGATAATAACCTTATGATGAAAATGTTGAGCATGAAAGGGGACGGTGAGTACATTACTTTCGGAGGAGTTATGATATGAAATAATTAGTATTTGAAATATTAAAAGAGCGTTAGCATCTAAGATGTGAATGACGATTTTGGAATTCGATACCATAGGTCGAGAGAATCCTGAAAAAGCAAAGGAATTTGATTTGAAATATGAAGAATATCAAAAAACTTTTTCTGTTACTGATAATATTATCTTGGATTCCAGAATGAGTTTTTGGTGCCAACCTGATTGATTTAATGTTTTCTTAGATGTAACAGACGAAGAATGATGAAAAAGGATTTTTGAACAGTGAAGATCAGATGATGAAAGTAGTTCCTTAGAAGCTGTTATTGATGCTAATGCACAAAGACACCTTTGATTTAAGGAAACGTATATGAAACTCTATTGAGTAGATATTTATGATTTGAGTCAGTATGACTTAGTAATTGATACGACAGATAAAACACCTGAGCAGGTTTTTGAACAAATTATTTCTTGATTTCGTACGTTTACTTGAGCACTTTCTTAGTTACTTTTTACTTTTTTTTCTTGTTTCATATGCTTAAAAGGATTCTCTTATGAGTAGTTAGTTTTACTTTTTTTCTTTTACTTTCTGGTTGTTCTTGATCTCAATGATCAGTTTCATGAGATTTGCCATCAGTTTTTTCTTCTATGCCAGAGAAATTTGACCAAATTTTGCATATTGATGTTGATAATCAAATTAAAGACTTACTTTCTGAGCAATATTGAACTGACTCTGAAGT
>JAHDCT010000087.1 GCA_020629735.1 bacterium
CTACCATGAGAGGTTGGGCAACATATCTCCCTCCAAAGGTTCAAAAATATCATAGTTTCTTCGCACTCATCACTTAATATATTACTACAGTAAAACGTTTCTTTAAAAAAAATACCCTACATGAAAAATATTATCACCATAAGGTGTCTGAAATTATTTTGAGCGCATCAAGAAGAAACATAACACTGTATTACTTTAGTAAAACAATGAGTATATATCCTTCTTAAGAGTAATTACAAGAGAGAAATGTCATATTTTCTCATAAAAATCACCTATATTACCTAGCAATTTTCAAAACTCAGACAGAATTTCTGCACATCGAACTTTATACTTTCGCTTTTTGCAACGCTAATTTTTCTAAGCTACATTAACTTTTACATCTTCACGCTTCTTTTTCATAATATCAGATCGTGTTGTTCTGAGCATACGCACTCTATTTATAACTTCCTTTGTAAAGGGAACAATTTCCTTGAAGGACTTTGGAAATTGGTGTTCGAAAAGTATTTTGAGAGATTGAATTTTATAGCTTCGTCGTTTCTCTGAACTAAAACTTTGATCATAGAATCTATACGTGAGTAGATAATCTTTTATGTTTGCGTAGTTCCAAGATGGGAACTCTTTTAGAATACGGAAAAAGAATTCCTCATCCTCTCCCTCTGGATACTTATCACTAAATCATCAAGAGAGCCCTAAAAGCATCTTGTCTATCATAATCGTTGAGGTCTTAAACGGCATTCTGTAGGTATGTAAAATAAGATCTCTTATCTTCGGACGGTGAGCATAACGAATAACAACACCATCTTTATCAACTTCTAGATAGTCTGATCCGATTATTCAGGTACCAGGATTATCTTTTAAATATTTAATTTGCGTTTCAGCTTTATGAGGTCGCCAAATATCATCGTCATCTAAGGTTGCAACATGAGTTATTCATTCACTTACCTTGTTAAATCATACGTTTCTAGTCTTTCAAGGTCATTTCTCTCACGCATTAAAACACTCTATTATCTTTACAGGTGTCTCAAAGCTGTTAAGAATTTTAGAATAAGGAGAGATATCCATTATCCCTTTTTCAAGGATATAATTCTTATCATAGCAGACTATTACTTCTTCAGGTAACACAGTTTGTGTAAGTACTGAATTAATACATTGCTTAAAATACTGAAGATTTCTGCATCAGCTAGGAATGACTACACTGTATTTTATTTCTTTCGTTTCTTTCATTCTTTTTGAGATCAAAAAATTAATCTACATATATTCGCATATATGTCAAATCACTTTATCTCATGATTTTCTATCTATGTTGATCCAACATAATAGTATTTCCGTCAGGATCAGTCATGATACAATGAGCTGGTCCAGAAGTCGTTTCATCAGCCTCCGCAATCAACTCTACTCCACTCTCCTTTAGCTTCTGTTGTATCTCACGGACATCCGTAAAACTTTCGGTCTCCTGAGCATTTTGGTCCCATCAAGGATTGAAGGTAAGAATGTTGCTTTCAAACATTCCTTGGAACAGTCAGATCACATGATTTCCATTTTTCATGATTAGTCGGTTCTGTGATATGTCTCAGCCCATCGTGGTGAAACCTAATTTTTCGTAAAATTCTTTTGATGCTGTAATATCTGTAACTGCTAGACTTACTGAAAATGCTCACAAATCCATATATATATAGTAAATATAAAACATGCACTGTATCTTTTCATATTCGTTTTTTTAGCCTATTCTTCAAGAGCAACGTATATCTCCACTTAATTTACTAACAATCTAGTCATGTAAATAATCACAACTAATATTGACATATCGTTTTTTTCTATACAAGTAGAGAACTTTATCCTCTTTAAACAACAATGGCTTGAATATTTGATTTAATTTGAAAAAAGAACAGGTGAACAAGTAATTGCTGCAGTTATTGTTGATAGTAATAAAACAAGCGCAAACCTGGTTGATGAGCTAAGAGATCAAGATAATTTATGATCAGCTTGATCTAAATCTTGACGAGGAGGTAACCTAAGCCTGGGGACAGTTCAAAGTCTAAAAGAATGATTTGGCGATCTGAATGAAGTAGAGGTATTTAGTTATGAAATTCATGATGATACAAACTGAGCAGCACTTAGAAAGACTTCTTGAGTATGAAAAGCAAGATTCCATTCTAGAAACAATTCTTCTACTCATTTTTACGACGAGGAATAGAGACATACAACATTAGTCATAAAAAACACCGTTCTTTTATGGAGTGGTGTTTTTTTTATTGTTAAAATAATTAAGATTAACACTCTACTTGAAAAAGAAAAAAACTTACCTAATAAAGAATATGGAAACGAAACAACTCACAATACTTCTTATTACTTAACGCACAGCGCCCTTTCCTGCTGGTGTTTTTTTTTTACTTTTTTTTATGAATATGACTCATTCACGCAATCTCTGACTTGGTCTTTCATATGATGATGTTCTTGTAATTCCTGCGTATTCAGAAATACTTCCTTCTCAGGTTTCACCGAAGACTCAGCTTACAAAAAAATTAGCTCTAGATATCCCCTTCCTTTGAGCTGCTATGGATACCGTTACTGAAGTTGACATGGGAATAGCGTTAGGAGCAGCTTGATGAATCTGAATTATCCATAAAAATATGCCATGAGAGCAACAAGCACAGATGGTAAAATTGGTAAAAGAGGCATGATATCTAGCATGAGCTGCTATTTGAGTTGGAGAAAAATGAATTAATCAAACTAAACTCCTCGTCGAAGCATGAGTTGATGTCGTTGTCCTTGATTCGGCTCATGGGCATAGTTTTGGTATACTTTCTACGTTAAAAGAGCTTAAAGACACCTTTCCTGAGCTCCAAGTTATTGCATGAAATATTGCTACCTGAAAGGCAGCTCTTGCTCTCGTCGAAGCATGAGCTGATGCTGTGAAAGTTGGTATTTGACCTGGTTCAATTTGTACTACGAGAGTGGTTGCTTGAGTAGGAAGACCACAGTTTAGTGCAGTTTTAGATGTAGCAGACACCCTAAAAGGTACCTGAGTTCCAGTTATTGCTGATTGATGAATAAAACATAGTGGTGATGTGGTTAAGGCACTTGTTGCTTGAGCAAATAGTGTTATGCTTTGATCTGTACTCGCTGGAACAGATGAATCACCGTGAGAAATCTTTACTGATGAAAGCTGATCAAAATATAAAATTCATAGATGAATGTGATCACTTGAAGCTATGCAAAAATGATCTGCTGATAGATATTCACAAGAAGTAAGTAAAAAGATGGTGCCTGAAGGAATTGTGTGAAAGAAAGTATACAAATGACCTGTTGAAGATATTCTCTTTCAATATGTGTGATGACTTCGTTCATGAATGGGATATTGCTGAGCGGCTACCGTTAAACACATGTGGGAACAAGAGTATACGCAGATTAGTTCTGCTGGATACCGTGAAAGTCATCCTCATAGTATCTCACTTCACCATAATGCTCCTAATTATTGAGGGTAATATTAAGATCTAAAGGAGACATCAAGAGTAAAACATTGTTGATTCCTCTACGTCAGAACTACCGGTTTTATTTTGTTTTTTTACTGATGAATGCATTAGATAATATTCTTGTTGATTTAACGGAGCTTCATACTCATTTAAGTACTTCAGTTACTCCCCATTTGCTTTGGGAGCTTGCGCATAGACAAGGGATTGCTTTGTGAGAAAAAGACTACTGGTCGTTTATTGAAAAAATGCAGATCACCTGAACAGTAGATTTTCAGAAATTTCATGATTATTTTGATACGATTCAGATGATTCAATCTAGCCCAATGGGTGTAGAAGCATCTGTGCATGAAGCTGTGTGACTTTCCTATCGTAAGAGTAATATTACGACCCTGGAAATTCGTATTAATCCGATGAGAAGGAATAAGGAAGGATTGTTTGATCTTGATAGAATTATTTTCAATGCTATCGTTTGAATGAGAAGAGCTATGATGGAATATCCTGTAAAGGCATGATTGATTATCGAGACTGATAGAAGATTTACTCTCGAGCAGACCGAAATTATTTTTAATAAGGCAATTGATTTTGCTGGACAATGAGTTATTTGAGTGGATGTTTCTTGACCAAACGTAGATAATTTTTCTGTAAAAGATCTTGCTCCACATTTTCTCAGGGCGAGAGATGCTTGACTTTGACTCACTTTCCATACCTGAGAGGCCCAATCTCCTGACGAAGTTCGAGAAGTAATGAAATATATTACGCCAGATAGAATTGGTCATGGAATTACTACTGCAACTGATCCTAAGCTCATGGATGAACTAGCTAAAAAGTGAGTGGTACTAGAAGTCTGTCCTACCTCAAATGTGTGTACCGAGCTTGTTGATTCATATGATGATTTTTATGATATGTTTCAGCTTTTCAAAAAACATGGAGTTCTGTTCACCATCAATGCTGATAACCCAATGCTACTCCAAACTAATGTGAAAAAAGAGTTTCAAGTGCTGTATGATAATAATGTACTTACATTAAAAGACATAAAAGACTGTATTAAACTTGCGAGAGATTCAAGTTTCTTGCATAGGCTATAGGATTTCCTTGTTAGAGACCGAGCATTTTTTTTATAGGAGACAGCAGCTTTATTTATTTTTTTGGATTCATGATAGTACTCGTTGTAGATTATTGATGACAATATGCTCATATGATAGCTAAAAAAATCAGATCTTTATGATGTAAGAGTGAAATTATTGCTTCTGATGAAGAACTACTTTCTACCTATAACATTGAAGACGTTTGAGCAATTATCTTATCGTGAGGACCTCATTCTGTATATGAAGCATGAACCCCTCGTTTGCACAAGAGTATTCTTGTCGCTAATAGTGACTATCAGGTTCCTGTCTTATGAATTTGCTATGGTCACCAACTCCTCTGCTCAAGCTTATGATGAGAGGTTCGTCCTGGGAACAGCAATGAATATGGTAAAGCTACTCTTTCTGTCCATGATACTTCTTTTCCTGGTGAGTTAGATCAATCGACTATGTGGATGTCACATGGAGATAGCGTTACTCAATTACCTGAAGGACGAAAGATCTTGTGATCTACTGATGATTGTGCTACTGCATTTGCATGAGATATAGAAAGAAAGCTCTTTTGAGTTCAATTTCATCCGGAGGTAACTCATAGTACATGATGAGATACTCTCCTTTCTCACTTTATTTTTAAGATAGCTGGGCTAGCTAAGACCTGGTCAGCTTGATCTCAG
>JAHDCT010000088.1 GCA_020629735.1 bacterium
TCTCTGTAAGTACTAAGCTATGTGGTTTAACACTCTTTGTAACTACTGCTCATCATCAGATAGTACTTCCCTCTCAAATCACTGTTTCTCATCACAAAATAATGGCCCCTGCATAGACAGTAACCTTATCTTCAATAGTTGGATGCCTTTTCTGACCCTCTTGTTCTTTTTTTACTGACAAGTTTCATAGTGAAACATTATGATACAATCTTACATAATTTCAAATAATCGTTGTTTCCCCAATAACTATTCATGTTCCATGGTCTATAGCAACATGATGTCCCAATTGAGCTCAGGGATGAATATCTATTCCTGTTACAGAATGAGCATGTTCACTTAAATAACGTGGAAAAACTGGCACTCATTTCTTGAAAAGTACATGTGCATATCTTTGACACATAAGTACATAAATCCCAGGAAAACACATAACAATTTCTTGCAGCGAATCAGTAGCAGGATCTGTTTCCAGTAAGTACTGAGCGTCAGTCTTGATCAATTCCGCAACAGACAGCAATTCACTTTTAACTTGATCCAATTCGACTGAACATCAGAGATTTACTTGTATTTCTACAGATTGACGTAATAATTCATCAGAAAAATCTCCTTCTTCCAAAACAACATCAACCATATCAGCAGTATAAAGCTGAATATATTCTCAAAATAAAAAAGCTAGTTCACTTGTACGCATACCTCAGATCAATAAAGTAAAGGAACTTCACGATACCAATCTACACATCAATTTCAAAAGAAAGAGAAAAAAACTTTAGCCTAATACAGCAAAAATATGCAGGATAATGAATCAAAAGAAAAAAAAATAATTCTTTATATATGACGCTTTCAACCATGTCATATAGGACATATAGATGCGCTTAAACAAGCATTTGAACGAAAAGCACAAAAAATCATTATATGAATCGGTTCCGTCAATGAGAGCTGAACAGAGAAAAACCCACGAAATGCAAAGATCAGAGAAGATTTTCTTAAAGCTGCAATACAGGAAAGTGGATTACCACAAGAAAGAATGGAGTTTTTTCGTATACCAGATTTCACGGAAGATGAAGATCGACTTATGTATATCGAAGAGCAAGCACCGGAATTTACTCATGTCATGAGCTGAAATAACCATGTTCTTGATATTTTTACTCAAGCATGAAGAACAGTAGTCAGGCAAGAAGAAAGAATACACATCAATGCCACTCTTATTAGAGATGCACTCAAAAGAGGTGATGATAACTTTGTAAGTGAATATGTATTACCCTCCGTTCTAGACATACTCCAAAACAGGGACAATTCAAATATAGTACCAGAAAACATTAAGTAGAAGAGGATATAAACTATTTATTCAAAAAAAGAAGAAAAGTAAAAAAGACAATATACTTTCTATAAAAAAGCGTTTTTTTCATCACATCCAAGAAAAATCATCTTTCAATAAAGCACAACTCACATACAGTAAAATAACTTTATAAGCAAAAAAAGATGAGCATAAACTACCAAGAATTAGTTAAGAAACTACTTCCTTACTGATCTAAAAAGGACAACAAAAAAGCGATTATTCAAATCATTACCTCATTTGGACCGTACTTTTGAATTTTTGTTGCTTGTTACTTTCTTTGGGACTATGCTCGATGGAGCATACCATTTCTCATCATTATAAATGCATTTTTCTTAGTTCGTATCTTTATCATACAACATGATTGTGGACATAAATCATACTTTTGCTCTAAAAAACATCAAAAACGAAATGAGCTTATATGATGGCTCTGTTCTATATTCAGTAGCTTACCATTCAAATATCGAGCAGTAGTCCATCATCATCATCACACACATACCTGACAACTCGAAGAAAGAGATATTGGTGATATAAACTTTCTTACCGTAGAGGAGTTTAAACAGCTTCCACGAATAAGAAGAGTCCTATATCAAGTATTTAGGTCACCGCCCGTCCTTTTCTTTTTTGCTCCATTATATTATTTTGCTTTTGCAAATAGACAACCATTCAGGTTTAATTTCAGAAGAATGACTGCAAAAATTAAACGAAGTCAGTTATCAAATAACTTACTCATTATCTGACTCTATATTGGTCTTTATTACCTTTTAGGTGGAAAATTTCTTTCTATACAACTGCTTACGATTTTAAGTTTTTCTATTATTGCTTTTCGATTTTTTTATGTGCAACATTCACACGAAGAAACATATCATAGACGAAATAAATCATGAGAGTGGAATTATATAAAAGCAGCTTTACACGGAGCAAGCAGATACGATTTACCAAAATTTATGCATTTTCTCACAGGGCGAATAGGAATGCATCATCTTCATCATTTAAATCCAAACATTCCTTCATACAATTTAGCACAAGCTGACAAAGCTACCTTTAAAGATCTTAAAAATCATATAACAAACTTGAGTTTTTGAAAAAGTTTTTCATGTATAAAATATAAACTTTGGGATGACAAAAAAAATAAAATGATCTCACGATCTGAATATTACAAGAAGTATAAGTATAAAAAATAAACAAGGACTAAACAAAAAAACTAATGTGAGATCCTTTTCTGATAAACATCTTTGGTCATATACCGTACTTTCCTTGGTCACGTTCTCTTTTCTAAAAGTTCATCCCTTAATTCAAATCAAAGTCTTTTAGGAATTTGAGCACTTGAAAGATTTTTTAATGACGTATGAATTTCAACAAAATCTGCTCACAGCTCAACAAATCAAAACTTCATAACCTCTCTAACAGCCTCCGTCATATAGCCATATCACACAGCATCTTTTCTCAGTCGATATCAAATTTCTAATCATCAAGGTCATACCCTAGGATGAATACCAATAGCTCCTAACTGCTTACCATTATCTGGTGTAAAAATACCAAAGGTCCAATCTTCTCAATTTTTAAATTTTTGAATATTCTCAATCACTCTTTCCTTTTTTCTTTCGAGAGTCTCTGGCTCTGATAAGGACCATTCTAACCATGGTTGCAAATGATCTAAACTTGAATCAATCGCATCTTTCAATAAAACCTCATCTCACAGTTGGTAACATCTAATGAGTAGACGAGGAGTGTTTAAAACTTTTAAGCCCATAGTTGTCAAAAAGCAGTAAAATGTGTATAATAGATTACTTTAAGAAATTTAAAAAACTATGTCAACACCAAATTATACAGAAGCACAGATTTCAGCAGCACAAACAATTGCTAAAGAAAGAGTATGAAGCTCTAGAGAAGGAGATAATCGATCTGTTACTAAACAAGAACATGTTCAAATCAATATAGGTGAGGAAACAGAGAATATACTTCTCATGTGATCAATTTGACTTTTAGCAAAAGAAGAACAAAATAGATTCAATGAATTAAGTTGAGTAAAAAGCAGTTCAGGTAGTTAAAGAATTTAAATCTATTAATCATTATCAGGCGAAATAACCTGTATACTTAAATCTTCTAACTGAGCTTCATCCAAGATAGTTGCAGGAGCTCACATCATAACATCTTCAGCTTTTCAACTCTTTGGAAATGCATAACATTCACGAATATTAAGTTCATCCTTAAAAATCATCATCATACGATCAAACCCAAAAGCAAATCATCCATGAGGTGGTGCTCAATATTGGAAAGCTTGATACATCGCTCAAAATCTTTCTTTAACATCAGCTTCTGACATTCATAGCTTCTCAAAAGCAGCCACCATTACTTCAGGATCATGATTACGAATAGATCAAGAAAGGACTTCAAATCAATTTAACACCATATCATACTGATTAGTCTGAATTTCAGAAAAATCTTTGTTTTTCAAAGCTTCAACTCATCAAACAACATGGGAAAATGGATTATGACCAAAATCTCGCTCATCACGTCCTTCATCATACTCATAGAAAGGGAAATCAGTAATCCAACAAAAGGCTAGTTCATTATCATTAGCCAATCAATACGTATCTCTAAAGTGTAATCTCAATTTATCAAGAACCTTAGCAACTGAAGCAGGGGCACCTAAAGCAAAGAAAAGAATATCTCAATCTTGAGCTCAAGTCAATTCTTGAACTTGAGTTTTCATGGAATCAGTTAATAATTTTCAAATAGATCCACCTAAAGTCTCTCACCGTTTGATATATGGGAGTCATCAAGCTCAAAATTGTTTTACAAAGTCTGTTAACGTATCAAATTCCTTTCTAGTTAATTCTTGTCCTTCTAGCTTAATACATTTAATACATTCATTTTCAGCCATAAATCAAATTTCACCAGTATTCAAAATAGAAGTAACATTTTGAAGCTGCATACCAAAACGAAGATCAGGCTTATCACATCAGTAATTCTCCATTGCCTCATGATAGCTCAAGCGGGCAAAATCAATCGTAATCTTTTTATTTGGGATCATTTCAGCAACTAAATCACGACAATAAGCTTCAGCAACCTTAAAAACATCTTCTTGCTCAACAAAGCTCATCTCGGCGTCTACTTGATAGAACTCGCAACTATGTCTATCAGCACGTGGATCTTCATCACGAAAACATGGTGCTATTTGAAAGTATTTATCAACTCATCACACCATAAGTAACTGTTTATACTGCTGTGGAGCTTGGGGGAGAGCATAAAACTTTCATGGATTTACACGACTAGGAATCAAGTAGTCTCTAGCTCATTCTGGACTAGAAACCGTAAAAATTGGAGTTTGAACTTCCAAAAATCAAACATTTGAGAATCGATTTCTCGTAAAATTATTCATACGTGCTCTAAACTCAATATTGTCTAGAACAGGTCTTCTTCTAAGATCTAAAAATCTATATTTAAAACGATGTTCTTCACTCGTATTTGGCTCATCTCTAATCGGGAAGGGGAGTTCTTTACATGAATTTAATATATTCACATCACTTGCTTTCACCTCAATATCTCAAGTATCCATATCAGCATTTTGCTGCCCTTCTGGTCTTCACGCAACATCACCAGTAAATTTAACACAGTATTCTGGTTTAAGATCTTGAATTGAAGCAGGGTCACACTGTACTTGAGTCACTCAATATCTATCTCTTAACGTAACAAAAGCTAATCATCACATATCTCTAATATCGTCAACCCAACCACAAAGAGTAACAGTATTTCAAATATGCTCAGCGCGTAATTCTC
>JAHDCT010000089.1 GCA_020629735.1 bacterium
ACTTCCGCTTCCGCCAATTACGAAGGATTTAAAAATTCTTTATACCTTCTGGCAAGTTCCCCACCTGCTGTGGGAAAATGCTCTTTCCAGTAGTCAATTAGCGCTTCAAAGTAGTCAGCGCTTCCATTGCTAAAGTCAATTGCAAGAGGGTGATCAAGGAGCTGCTGTATAGTCGAGTCCCAATCTAAGAGAGGATATCTTACAAAATTGAGATCATTACTTACAGTATGATGATTCTGGTAGGTGTTGTAGAGAAAATGTCCAATCACAACGCCTTCAACTGATGAAGCTATCCCTATTTCTGGAACTGCATCTCTCAACTTTGTCTCCGACTTAACCTTAATCCGATATCTAAAGAAGATATCAATTTGTGGGTCCTCTTTGTACTGCTCTAAAATGGTGTACTCTTCTAAAGTAGGAAGTAACCATGGGGAGTTAGCAAATTTCTTGAGTACCTCAGCTGGATCTAATGCGTTAAAGAAAAGAAAATAGATAAGAAATCCAATAAATGGAATCGGTAACCCCATTTGAGTGAATGGGTTCTTTCCTTTAAACGGTAGTTTAAAACTCTGTTGATTTTCAAGTACTACTGGATTTGATTTTGATTTTTGTCTGGTAGTCTCTAATTGTTCTTTCATTAGAAGTTATTTAATGATTAAGTAATTAGAGAGTTGCGTTTATTGAGCCGACTTTATATGAGTGAATTAAGATAAGTCAAGTTTCTTTTTGAATGTTTCTTTTTAAATGAGAATTTTCGAAGATTATTTTCTTAGATATAAAAAACTCCTCAAAGAGGAGTTCTTTTTTAACTAGCGTAATACTCGGCGATCAGAAAATACTTAGATAGCCTATCCCTGAGTTAAAAAATCCGTGACTCTTTCTTCACTTTTTCTGAACTTCTCAACCATTTCTTTACAGTAAGGATTGAATGTATACACGTCTTGGAATAGCTTCGTATTCTCTTGTACGATTTCCATAATGTCCATCAAGTATCAAAATGAAGCTGTATCTACAGGAGTTCTATCAAATCACGCATCAGCTATTATTTGAGATAAGTAGTGAGTGAGAAATAAAGAATTTGCTAAGTCTTTATCATGTTTGTCTGCAGACACCTGGAGTATTTTACATCCAATTTGCCTTCCAAAGGAAAGAAGAAGTTCTTGTTGCTCATCAGGTAAATTTGCCCCGCATACTGCTAAGGTAAATCACGCACATGAATCATTATTTTTTATATACGAATTTGGTCAGAATAAGGGATGAGTAGAAAGATAAAGAACATCAGGTCATAGAGACTCTAAGTGTTTTAAGGTCATTACTTTGAGCGTGCAAATATCTATTATGATTGATCATTTTCAAAGGTGATGACTCATGCTATCAAGTGTTTCCAAGTACTTTGCTATTGGGACACAGGGTATTACAAGATCACAGGCACAGCAGTCTTGGAGTGTATCTGACGTATTATCAGTGAGTTCGTACGTGAGAATTTTCATCTTTGGTGCATGTTTCTCAATAAGAAGTTTTACAAAACTTCCAAAGGATCCCAATCAGATTATTCAAACTGAAGAAATGTCTTTCATATTTTCTCTTAGTAAACAATAATAAAGTTTTCCAAGTTTATCCTCTAAAACAACCAGTTAACATACTGAGGAATCTCTCCATGAACCATACGTTGATAGAGCGAAGAGATTCTGTTAGTAGTGCTCTGCTCTTCTCCTGTTGTAAACCTTACTACCTCATCATTCTCAAGGGTAATAGATGCAATGGGAGTTACCTCGGCTGCGGTTCACACAAAAAATGCTTCATCAAATTGTGTTATTTCTTCTGGTAAAATTTTTCTTTCTGCTATGTTTATATTCATCTCTTCTTTTGCTATCTGCATAATAGTTTTTCTTGTTATTCCAGGTAAAATTGTTCCCGTAGATGGAGTTATTAAGGTATTTCACTGGATGAAACAAATATTCTCACCAGGTCACTCAGCAATGTATCAGTCCGTATCTAGCAGTAACCCTTCATCAAATCAGCGCTTATGCACCTCGAGAGAAACTTGAATACTATTTGCGTAGTGCCCACATAGCTTAGCATTCATATCAGACGTAGAGGGGTGAATTCTTCTTGTTGATGGAATGCACACACGAATTGAATCTTCACTGAGGTATTTTCATCGTTTCCAAAAACTTACTCGAACATCTAGTGGCATAGTTTCAGCGTCAGGGTGGAGTCACATTGATCAAGCTCAAAACGAGATGAATGGCCTCATGTACCCAGCTTGAATCTTATTTTTTTCTACCAGATCAATACATGCCTGCTCTATTTCACTTTGTGAGTATGGAACTCTCATACCTGCGACTTTTGCTGAGTACAATAGTCTCTCAATATGTAGGTTCAATCTAAATATTTTAGCTCCCGCCTGTGTTGGATAGACTCTTATTCACTCAAATACTCATCCGCCGTAATGACCTGAATGAGTCACATGGTGTTGATGGGCATCATCCCATGGGAGAAATTTTCAATTATGCCAGACCCAGTCTGTTTTAAAACTTGTTTGAGACATGTTCATTGCTGAAAAATAAAATACATGTTATGATGCTTCCTTATTGCTCCTTGCTTGTTGCAGTAAAATGAAATCCAATATATCACAAGCAGCCATTGCTTCTACCACGGGAACTACTCTAGGTAAGATGCATGGATCATGCCTTCAGTGTATTTGAAAATCTACTTTTTCTCATGAGGTATTTACGGTTTCTTGTTTTAGGTAAATACTCGAGGTTGGCTTTACAGCGATACGAAAAATAATCGGCTCTCACGTAGAGATTCATCCTTGAATTCCTCCATAATTATTGCTTGCTGTTCAGATTTTTCCACCCTTCAGAGCATATCACTCATTGTACGTCTTTCAGGTGACAGATACGGTATCAAAACCTGCTCCATACTCAAATCATAGCACCCCTCCAATTGATAACATACTTCCAGCCAATCTTGATTTTAATTTATCAAATACGGGTTCTCATAACCCAACTGGAACATTTAGCAGATGACATTCAATAATTCATCAGATACTATCTCACTCACTTGCAACTGATTGTATATGCTCTACCATTTCTTGAGCGACGTCAGGATCTGCTGTCCTCATAATAGTAGATTCTATCGATGCATAATCTATTTTTGAAATTTTAATATGTGCTACCTGCTTCACGAAAGCGTACATTTCTATACCAAATGAATCTCTAAGCAATTGCTTGGCTACTGCTCATGCGATAACACGACTTACTGTTTCCCTTCCTGAACTCCTTCCTCATCACCTGTGGTCTCTAATCCCATACTTTTTATGGTAGGTTAAATCTGCGTGATTCGGTCTATAGAGGTCTTTCAAGTTGCTATAGTCCTTGGACTTTTGCTGTTTATTCTTGACTAGAAAGGTTAATGGATGTCAGGTCGTCTTTCCTCCGAATACTCATGATACGATTTCAAAAAGTTCATCGTCTTCTTTTCTCGCTGTTGTTATTTTACTTTGTCCTGGTTTTCTTCTGATCAACTCATTTCTTATGAGGTCAAGGTCTAAGGTAATACCTGCTGGAAATCAATCAATAACTACCCCTAGTGCGGGTCCATGAGATTCTCCAAAAGTAGTAAAGCGGTATAATGATCAATGTGTGTTCATCTAGGTTTGAAAAAAAGTTAAAATCGACTTACTTGCTTTTTTGATGTTGAATACCCAAACTCCAGTCATGAATTTTCTCTCGAAGTTCTTTTATAAAACCTGATTCGAGGTGAAGATTTTGTGCCATTTTTTGTTTATGAAGCAACATTTCATGCTTTCTCTTACCCTGATAAAGATCAAGTCATAGCTTTTCTTTTACACGACCGATTTCTATTACTATCTTTTTTCTTCTCTCTAATGCCTTTAAGACTTGCCAGTCGACCTTGTTAATGCGTTTTCTCAATAGTTGTAAGGTATCACGTAGTTGTTGAGTCATGGTGTAGACTGAGACAAATAAAAGTGTTTGATTATGTCTTTGAATTTCATCGGGTATGTAGGTCTTCTCGAAATTTGGGATAGGTTTTCTCGACACATGAGGGGCTGCTTATTTCTAGTATATGTCATAGATAGGAGTCTAATACTCAGAATGACATAGCGACTCTATGATCCTCTGACGAATTGATATGTATCTTTCCAACTCACTTTTGTTTTTCTGCTTGTTCCGTAGATCTCTTTAACTCTCAAACTTCCAGGGAGCTGTCATCAGCCTTAACCTCCACTCACAATTGCTTTAGTCCCTGAGCCATGACATCTATTCTTTTACATTCTTTTACTTGCAGAGTTTGCAGTCAGGTTAATCTTGTTGTTCATGGCAAGAAGGGAGCGAGAATCATGTAAGTTAGACTTACGTCCGGCATGTTTTCAAAGTCAACTTCAAGGTTTTTGTACGTTGATAAGTTTATGTGCTCTATTCCTGGTGCAGAAAATAATGTTGTTTTTCCATCACTTGACCGAGTTAATCAGAAGACTCCACATAGATCTAGCAAGCTATAATCTCATTGTTTTGTCTCTGATCAAAGATTCTCAATCTGCATACTTCCACCATGTAGAATCGTATAGGCCAGCGGATAAGAAAGAGCTGAAGCGTCACCTTCAATCGTAAGAGACTGTGGGATATACTTCTGTGGAGCAACGATAAATTTTTTGTATCAATTATTTTTTACCGCCACTCCAAACTTGCTCATTTCGTGTATGGTGAGATCAATGTAGGGCTTACTTACAAGATCTCAGATTACTTTAATCTCTAGTCATTGCGGTAAACAAGGAGCAATTTGTAATAAAGCAGTAAAATATTGCGACGAGCTTTCACCAGACATTGACACGGAAGGGGGAAAAGACTCTTTTTTCTCTTTAGCGTATATTTCTAAAGGTGGACATCATGTTCCACATACCACCTTACATCATAGCTGCTGTATTCATTTAACAAGATCACT
>JAHDCT010000090.1 GCA_020629735.1 bacterium
TTCAAACATATACTTTAAAAGATCTTCAAAGAGATGTTTTCCTTTCTGTCCTGTATACATGAGTAATTGTTATCTTGATTGCTTTGGGGTATGTCCGTATGCCTGGCTAGTTTTTTCCTTAAGAGAGTACAATTATTTTCTTTTTTTACGGTTCTGTATATTATTACTTTAGTGCTTTTAGATAGTATGCTGTGATGGAAATTGCGTTGTTCGTTTTTTTGTTTTTATTTATGTTGAGTCTGGCTTGGGCATGGATTTGATTTGCCCCTTATATGCCAACTTGGTCTAAGGATTTAGAAAGGATTACTTCAGCTTTAGACTTACAAGCTTGAGATCGCTTTTTTGAATTTTGATGTGGAACTGCTCATGTGTCTACTTATATCGCTGAAAAGTATCCTGATGTAGAAGTTATATGAATTGAATATGCTTTTCCTTTTTATGTATATAGTCGATGTAAACAGAAATTAGTATGACCATCTAACTTGCGTATTATTTTTTGAAATTGATTTAAGCAGGACCTTTCCTGATATGATGTAATTTATACATTTTGAATGATGAGTGAGGTTAATTCGAGATTGAAGGCGAAATTGTTACAAGAAATGAAGCCATGAGCGAAATTTCTGTCTTACATTTTTAATATTGTTGATTGGGAGGGCTGAACTACTCAGCATTTTTCTCAAACTAAGGAGTATTCTTGATTTTATATGTATACGAGATCATAATTTTTCTTATCATTCTCGTAGGTATAGATTTGCATTATTACAATAGAATTGTACTTTGTAGGTAGTTTATTTTGTTGTGTTTTCATGAAGCTACTTTTTTCTGTACCTACCGTTTTTTTTCTTTTCTTTTTTTGATCAGTTTTTGCTCAGTCACACGAAGATTTTAGTGAACCACTAGTAGTAGAGGTTGAAGCTTCTATCCTGTCTTGAGAAAAGCAAGAAAAGGTTCGTTATGCAGCTAAGCTGATTATTAAAAGATTAGAAGCAGGTGGTGGATACTGAACGGTTGAGTATAATGAATTTATGAATTTGCTCGAAAGGTATGAGCAAAAGTTTGAAGAAGATTGACAGTACTTTAAGCAAGCAATGGCAAGTATGTTGCATGAGGAGATAGAGAAAAATTTTGCTGATAGTGCTTTAGCTATTTCAGATTGAGAAGAAGTGGTTTTGACTTTAACTGAATCTGTATTTTCGTGATTACCTGATTGATGTGCTGTTTGGTTTGATTGATGTAATAATTGCTTAGTGTGAGAAGATGATTCCCTGACTTGTAGTGAAAAGGCGTGTGAAATTGAAGGGACTGCTGAATGTGTCTTGTACGAATGACATCAAGGGACTAACGGTAATGATTATTTTTCTAAATATATTGAGGTGTATAACCTGCTAGACCAGTACTATGTTGATGCTGATGCACTAGATTTTCAGGAAATGCATGAGAATTGATTGAGAGGTTTTGTAGATGGTATCTGAGACCCATATACGACATATTTAGATGCTGCTGAACAGGCTATTTTTGATGATCATCTTGAATGAAGTCAAGAATTTGAATGAATTTGATCGTATGTAAGTAAAAAATCTGAGGGTATTTTGATAGAAGAAATTATTAAATGATCCCCGGCCTTTGATGCTTGATTACATGCACTTGATGTGATTATCGAAATTGATTGAGCTTCGACTGAGAGTATGACTATTATAGAGGCTGTTGAGTTGATCCGTTGACCTTCATGAACCTTTGTTGATTTGACTATCTATAGAGAGAAAGAGAATGAGATTCTCGAATTTTCTGTTGAAAGAGGTCCTATTTCAATCGCTTCTGTTATGTGAAGATTATTTGAAACATGATCAAGTACTTTGTTAATTATTGAACTTTCTTCGTTTTGAGAGGATACAACTGAGCAGATGAAGAAGGTCCTTTCAGAACATGAATGAACATATGATTGAATTCTGTTGGATTTGAGATGAAATGGAGGAGGATATTTGCCTGTTGCAGTTGAGTTAGCTTCATTTTTTGTTGAGAGAGGGAAACTGGTTGGGAAAGTAGAGTATTCTGCCTTTCGTAATGAGAATTTTAGGTCGCTTTGATACGTGTGATTAGACGATGTCCCGTGAGTTGTTTTGATAGATGAAATGTCTGCTAGTGCCGCTGAATTTCTAGCTTGAACGCTTTCGGAAATGCTTTGATACCCATTAGTTTGAGCAACTAGTTTCTGAAAAGGTTCTGTACAGACGATTATTGATTTGGAGGATGGATCTTCCGTGAAAATTAGCATAGGAAAGTGGTTTACTCCTGAGTGAATCAATGTAAACGATTGAGGTCTTGTTCCAGATATTGAGGTAGATTTTTCACTTGATGAATACTTGGAAGTTTGAGTAGATGCTCAATTTGATAAATGAATTGAGGAGTTACTTAATATTATATGAAAATAATGATGATGAAATAAGTCTAAGAAAGGAATTTTTTACTTTTAAAGTATGCTATGCACTGGTTATTTCTTGCTCTATTAACTGCCTTTTTTTATGGTTTGTATAATGTGTTTATTAAAATTTCTTCAGGACACATCCATGAAATTGTGTGAGCAGTTATTTTGCAGCTAGTTGCTGCTTTGTTGTGAGTAGCTTTACTTGCGTATATGTATTTTTCTGGTGAACAGTTTGAGATTACTCAGAAGTGAATCCATTACGCAATATATGCTTGATTGTTTGTAGGATTGGCTGAGATTACATCTTTCTATCTTTTTTCTAAGTGAATTTCTGTTTCTGTGTGAGTTCCGATTATTGTTGCTGGTTCTATTGTTGTTGCAGCGCTGTTGTGATTATTGTTTTTGAAGGAATATTTAAGTTTAACTCAAGTTTTTTGAGTTGTATTGATTGTTTGAGGAACTGTGTTGTTGGCTAGGTAGTTATGAAAAAAGTAGTCGATTTTTTTTTTACTATGATGAATATTCCATACTTGAGAAGCACTATGTATAGTATTCTAATATTTTTTTATATAAATTAGTTAAGAGCTGACTATATTTTGTAAGCTATGAAAAAGATATTTTCTTATGTAGTTTTGTTTTTCTACTTTCTCTTTTCACAATTTGCGTTTAAGGCAGTTGCTACAACTGAAGTGCAAACGTGATCAGATGACAGTTTTTGTATAGCGAAGAAGTTAGATACATTTGAAGGAAAGTACAGTTGTCGAGAGAAGAGTAATTCTGCTATATTTGCTGCGTATATTGAATTGCAAGATTCAGTATTTGAAATGAATCATGATTGATGAGATATGTATGAGATTCATTTTTTTGAAAGATACTGAGTAGATTCTTTAGTATGATATAAAATTCATGCTCCGCCAGATGTACTTGTATTTGATGCTTTAGATACTTTTACAGATTCATATATTTGAGTCACACTCCAGTTGTTGTAATCTTTTGGGGTAACAATTTTATTCCCTTATACAACTACTATGAGTTTACTTATAATATCATTTTTGGCCTGAGTTCTTACGATCTTAGCACCTTGTGTGTTTCCCATTCTTCCTGTAATTGTGTGATGATCAGTTGTTAATGGAAAGAAGTCTAATCCTTGGATTATTATTGCTTCTCTTTCTGTTTCTATTTTGATTTTTACGCTTATTTTACAGTGGTTGGTACAACAGTTTGGGATTTCTCAAATGTTGCTTACACAAATTTCTGCAGTAATTTTAATTGTGTTTTGATTCTTGTTACTTTTCCCTGATGTGTGGCAAAAATTAATGCATGTCTTATGAATAGAAGCTGCATTGCAGAAAGCACAATCAGACCAGAAAAGCTGAGTTATGTGAGATATTATTTTATGAGCAACGTTGTGACCAGTATTTAATAGTTGTTCGCCGACGTTTACTATATTGATTGCTACTATCTTACCAGCAAGTTTTGCTCGATGATTATTAAATATCTTGGTGTATATTGCTTGATTGGCATTGATGTTGTGACTTATTGCTTATTTTGGAAGATGGATTGTGCAAAAGATGAAATGGGCTTCGTCGCCAAATTGAATCTTTAAAAAGGTTATAGCTGTTATTTTGATTCTTGTTTGATTGTCTATTTTTATGAAACGAGATAAGGTAGCTGAAGCTTGGTTAATTGAGAATTGATTTACGATTGATACGACAAATCGAGAGTATGAACAAGTAAAAGAATTTAACGAATAAGTTAGGTATATTATTATTTTTTATTAATTTATGTTATTAACAATGTTTAATAAAGTATTTTTGACTGCATTTTGATTAGCAGTATTTATTTGAGCTTGAGGTGTTTTATCATGATGTAGTAGTACAACAGTGAGTGATGAAATAGTTCAACAACTACCTATTGCTACTGCATATGCTGATTACTCAGCTGCTGCTGTTAAGGAGGCAGAAGCAGAAGGAAAGAAGGTTGCTGTTTTCTTTCATAGTGCGAGTTGTGGATCATGTGGTAAATTAGATGCAAGTATTAGTTGAAATGAAGGAAAACTACCGAGTGATGTCGCAATTTTTAAGGCTGATTGGGCAAGTCCTGAAGGACAAGCTTTAGCGAAAGAATACTGAGTAGATAAGTATCACACAGTGAGTTATAAGATGAAAGATGGAGTAAAGAATGTGAAAGGATTGTTCGAAGCATCAGACGTGGTTGCAGAATTTGATAAGCCACTAGAAGCGAAAGTAGATGGAGGATATCAAGCATATTCAGCAGCTGCTGTGAAGAAGGCTGAGGCAGAGGGAAAGAAGGTTGCGATCTTTTTTCATAGTAAGACGTGCGGATCATGTGGAAAGTTAGATGCCAACATTAATTGAAATGCTGTGAGTATTCCAAATGACGTAGTAATCTTTAAGGCTGATTGGGATAGTTCAGAAGCTCAAGCGTTAGCTAAAGAATATGGAGTAGATAAATATCATACCGTGACTGTTAAAACTGAAGAATGAATGAAGAATGTGAAAGGATTATTCGAATTATCTGACC
>JAHDCT010000091.1 GCA_020629735.1 bacterium
AACGCCTGATACGCAAGCTCTTTGGTGAAAAATGAACGTTGCCCAAACGCTGGCACACTGTAATAAAATTTATGAGATTACGTATGATGAAGATAAAATGAGACCTGGGTTTATCAAAAGATGGCTCCTTAAAACATTTCTCAAATGAATTGTCGTCTGAGAGAAACCTTATAAAAAGAACTCACGTACTGCACCTGAATTTATTATTAGCGATGAAAGAGATTTTGAGCAGGAAAAAAAGAACCTTATAGATCACATCCAAAAAACCTACGATCTGTGATCGACTTTCTTTCACGAAAAAGAGAATATTTCTTTTGGGATTATGACTTCAGATGAATGGAGTACCCTATTTTGAAAACACTTAGATCATCACCTTCAACAGTTTTGAGTCTAAATAATATCAACTACAAAAAACATCTCTCGCGCTGAGAGATGTTTTTTTATAAAGGTTTATTTATTTAGAAACTTAAGATGATCAAGGTCATTAGAATAATTCAGATCAGTTGATAGAAAAAACCTATTTTGAAGATTCCCATCGACCCATCTTGCCATGACACAAACCCATACATAGTTGGAACTACCCATCACAGCCACAACAGAATTGCTAACCTAATTCCTCCGATGTAACTTGTGATTTCTAATGCTCAAAGCAAATGGTATAAAATACCCGCAGTGATAAGGAGAAAAATAAAAGTCATAGCATAAGCCATTCACATTCCTTTTTGTTTCTCTTCCATTTCCTCAGGTTTGTACCCCATAAATTTCATGTACTGTTTACCGAATAAGGGTCAATACCACAGTGCTCAAAGTCACATCATGGCAATGGCAGCAAGAATTATTCAAAGATAGTGCATAATTTATATGAAGAAAGAATAAAACTACTCTAGTAACTCTGTCCCATAATGCATCACTCCATATATTTTTCTTTGAGTTTCATCTATTGTAAATCACACACCCACAATTTCAAACTTTGGATGCATCATCGTTCTCCAGTGCACACCATTATATGAGCTCTCAGCGGCGAAGTAATTATAAATTCTTCTCATGCTCTCTATAGCGACTTGGGTACAGTCTCAAGAATTGCATGAATATCTCGCTCGTCAAATATTCTCCGTATGTGTTGTTCATCCTACGTTTTTAAATACTGCACCATGTTGAGCAAACCATGCAGTAATTTGGTTGTAATCGTAATACGCTGAGTTAGAAAATCTTTTATGATCTGCAACTCATTTTTTCATCAAATCTACCGATCGAGAAGTAGCAGAATTGGTAAGCACTTTTTCTCTTTTTAAAGATGATAGACCTGCATCATTTCTAATATCGTTTACCCATCAAATCCACTCCCTTTCTACCTTGTGGGCATCTATTTTTCATGTATATTCCTCTTCAACTTCATCTGATACATCTGCTTCTTCTCATTCACTTATCATGTCATTTTCTTTTTCGCTTTCTTCCTCATTTTCATCAGCATTTCCTATATCTGATTCGCTTTCATTTTCTTTCTCTTTATTTTCATCTGCGTCTTTTTCTTCTCATTCACTTATTCACTTATTCTCTTTTTTACTTTCTTTTTTTTCTGGTATTCTTTTCTTTTCTTCAATATCAACTCTCTCTCTAACTTCATCTAAAATAGCTACAAGACGTTCATAATCAGCATTTTTTCTTTGTAAGAAAGTTAAGAGAGTATCAAGACTCTTCCACCATTGGTAGTCTTTTCCTTGAGATAGCTCATCTATTTTTTTTACTGTCTTTTGAATATGGGGTTGATCGAAATTTGTAATATCATAACTGAAACTAATTCCAGTAAACAATATAGATCACAATCATATGAGGAATAATTTCTTTACCATATTTATCATCAGAGAAGATATTGAAAAATAATCATACCTAATATTCATAATGTTATTAACGTTGCAACCGTATCTTTTTCATTCTCATGGTATGCTTCTGGTAATAATTCTGCAAACGACATTCGCAACATAGCTCACGCTGCAAATCCCAAACCAATAGGGAGAAACGGTGAGAACCAATCTACAAAAAGGAACGCAGGAATTGCCATTAGTGGCTGCGGCAATGAAGAGAATATACTCCATAGTGCTGCATGCCATGGCGATACTCAACGGGGTACCATTACTGCCGAAATAGCAAGTCACTCTGGAATATTATGTAATGCTAGAGCCAAAGCAATGTAAATTCAAAATGCTTCTCAAGGTCAAAAAGATACTCAGATTGCTACCCCTTCGGTAAATGAATGTAAAGTCATTACTCCTACTATTAGTAGAGCCTTCTTTGCATTTGCTCATTTTAGTAAGTCGATAGTTAAGTTATCGTACTTCTGTAATCTTCTTTCACATCGTATAATAAATACTAATCATACTATGACTCATAAACTTACTCACAAAAGCACAAATGGCACTCAGAAAACGGACTCAGGAACATCCCGCATATTACGAGACTCCATCAAATGCCGACTATCAAGTCATTGATAAATAAGTCAAAAACTTGCTGCTATCATCAGTGCTGCTGCTATAGCATTCATATTTGCTAATGTCCTTTGAGAAATTTTTTTAGAGAAAAAAAATGGAATCGCTCACAGCCCAGTACAAACCGCTGTTATTAAGGAATAGATCAGTACTTCGTACATATCGATTAATAATTAAAGTAACTTTTCTCACAACTCAACAAATTCCTCACTCAACTTTTTACAACGAGAAAAAATGTTTTCATTAATTTTATTTTCTTCTGAGAAATCTCCTCCTGCTGCGTAGACAACACGTGGTAATTGGATCATACGTCGTTCGTTCATGCATACTTGCGTGAGATGCATTGTTGCTAGATATGCATGGTGACCTCACGCAGCACACAACACAGCAAATAGCTTTACGTCACACTCTCCCATGACGGTATCCAAAAAGATCTTTAAATTATCATTAAAAGAATAGCAGTGTACTCACATTCAAAAGATATAATTATCAGCTTCTGCTACTTTCTTTTTTAATACTTCAACATCTGGTGACGGTGGTAAATGAGTTGCGTGTAAAGTATATTTACGTAAGTCAACTACCTCTACTTCGATATTTCCTTCCTTTAGAAACTCCTCTACTGCCTTGCATAAAAGAAATGAACGAGAATTTGGTGATAAAGAACTTGATATTATTAAGGTTTTCATAGCTACAATATTGGTAAATCTTCTTCTTTTTAGGTATCTCCTAGCCCATTGCAAACCACAAAGTTAGAGAGATTTTATTGAGATCACGTATCAGGGAGAGATGCTGGATATGCTTTGAAATCAGCGATAATTCATCAGTTTTCCTGTCATGCTTTATTTTCTAAAACTAAAGCCCTATTCTCGATTTTTTTTCTTATCTGATTCGTCACTATCTCATCATTAGCGTTAGAGATTTGCTTTTTTACCTCCAAGGGACTTCTTTCTTCCTTATAAGTTAATGGAGCAATAACTGCGAGATCCTTTGATACCTCTTCGTCTGTTCCTTGCGTATTTTCTGATAAAGAAAAATACTTAGAAGTCGCAAATGATTCTTCCTCCTTTGTAATACGAGTTGCTGACGAAGATGATGTTGTTTTTTTCTCTCATGCTTTGTTGCATGTTTCTTCTCATGATATTGGTGCACTACAGGTTCCATCACACAAGATCGTTCCGTATCTTACTTCTCAGCAACTATTAGGTTCTGAAGTACATTGCTGCTTATATGACGGATGTGGATTAGGACAATCACAGTCATCTCTGTCAGGAACATTGACTGCTGAACATACTTCATCACATCAAATTCTCCCATAATTTACCTCTCAACAGTTGTTAGGAACACTTTGGCAATTATCCCCGTATCACGTAGGTAGATCTGGTATTGATGTACTACATCAGGTACAAGTTATTATTCAGGTGGATGACTGTCAACAAGCATTCTCTCAAGACACACATACTTTTCACAAACCACTTGGATCGATAACTCAACATCAACACTCCCCTACACTTTCAGATTTATGAGGATCAAATGGGCAGAAATCGTGTGTATCACATACTTCATCTAAGTCAGTATCAAGACAAATGCCATCATCATTTCATTCCTCTCTTTTGACTAAGGTAGGCCCAATAAAGCTAAGATGTTCTTTTAATGCGTCAGTTTCATCATCATCAAAAATATCATCGTCATCTCAAACGGTTATTAACAAATATTTTACTTCTTCATTTTCCTCTGCAACAAATCAAATCCGTCTCGTTGTTTCATTTCAACATCAAGAAATGCTTTCGGACTGAGTAGGTCATCAACATTGCATCTGATCAGCTATATCAGGCTCTACAAATGTTTGAATAATTACTTCTTGCTGCTCATCTAAGAGAAATACCTGGGCTGGAACTCCCATCCCATCTGTTCTTGTCTCTAGATCACCAACTCGGATTCAAAATCATCAGGGTGCCTCTTCAAACTCGAAGAGAAGACCATTGCGCTTCCCATTTCAAATATTTTCGTTCCAAATCCTTGTACCAAACAATGAGTGAGGTACTGGTGCTCCATCAGCTAAATTACCTGACGCTGAATGGTCTAGCCTTGGATATGTGCTAGAATCTTTGTGTTCTCCTAAAGGACTTTCATCCATTTGTCTTAAAGATACTTCTACGGTTGTATCTGAATATGATAAGACAAATGGCCCTCATGATACATATTCATCATCACCTTCTCAAAAATTTACTGTTTCCCTTTGTCTACTTGGATGAAACATATTCTCCCAATTTTCTCTTAATAAATCCACTTTTTCTCTTGCTTGTTGCTCTTGTTCTGCTACTGTTCCTGATCCATACCTTGCACCTTGCTCAGGTGAAATAATTATTTGTGCTGCTCGTCAAACTTGAAAAAAGCTCCAAATAGCCACGAATAACGCTCATACTTTCTTCATACGATACTATAAAAGAATAAATA
>JAHDCT010000092.1 GCA_020629735.1 bacterium
TTTGATTCATTCTTGTCCTTTGTAGAAATTTGTTTTGGGAAAGTTTTCTGATTGCGTTTGAAGTGAACGTAAGAGGCTACTTGCTTTTTTCGCGTCTTTTTGAAGTTGCTGAAGTTCATATTTCTTTTTATCGACAAGACGTTCAAGCGCATCAACTTGATTTGGATAAACCAAGCGTTTTTTCTTTGCATATGTCTCAAGAAAAAGTCCTTTTTTGATAAGTCTACGAACTATTTCATGAACAGTGATGCGATTCATGTTGCTGATTTGAGCAAGTTGAGAAATACTTAGTGCTCAGTTTTCTAATCAAATGAGAAAAATTTGTGTTTCTGATTCTATAAGTCATAAACGTTTAAGAATGTGCTCTATTTTGCGTAGTTCTGCTTGAAGCATTTTTTTGTAAACGATAAATTTACATAAATTCTATGTAAAAAAGCTTTAAATTCAAATATTTTGTGCTTTATGTTTTTAAAATGTAAATTTTTGATTTAATTGACGAATTTGCCTACTATTAGTATAGTAGGTGTGTTCACGTGAAACTCTTTTATTCTCATTTATTTATATGGCAGATACGTTAAACAATTGGAAAAGTCGTATTCAAGAGAAAAGAAAACAAACACCTTGGAGAGAGTTTGTAAAACAAATTGCTAGTTGGCAACCTATTGTTTTTTATAAATATAACTGATTAGTTTCTCGTTTTCCTCAGACAGATCGTATTGGTGAGGTGGTTAAATATTCAGATTATTATAGTCAGGATTCAGCATTGTATTTAGATTGAATGGAGTATGATAAAGAACTTAGTTTCTTTGAAAACTGGCAGAAACTACGGTTAGGGTTAAAATCTACAAATATGATTAATTTTTTTCTGAGTGAAAATAGTGATTATTGAGATGTTGTAAGTAAATGAAAAAATGTTTATTTGTCTTCATATGTAGTTAACACAAATGAAGATATTGTTTACTCCTTTTGAGTTAAGGATAACTGTAGTCGTGTTTTTAATAGTGCGATCGTATCTGATTGATCAGAAAATATTTATTCTTCCTTGTGTGTTAGTCAGTCTTATGAAACCTTCTATTCAAGATATATTACGAATAGTTCTCATATTTGGTTTAGTGTTAATTTGATTGGATGTAAGGAATGTCTTTTTTGTGATGGATTAGAAAATGCTTCATATTGTATTAAAAATAAGCAATACACTAAAGAAGAGTATCTTGTGTTTAAGAATAAACTACTGAGGAATACTGATAAGTTTGAAGAGTATTATGATACGTGGACTAAAAAAACTTCACGTCATGTAGCAAGTTGATCTGTTTCTTGAAGATATGCAGTTGAATCTGATAATTTAGAAAATGCCCATTATCCTTATAGAGTTATTGGATGAAGAAATCTGTTTAATGTTTGATGATCAGAATGAAATACTGAAATGTACGATGTTGTTGATGGATGAGGTCCTGAATTACATCATGTTTATTGAGTGAATGGGGTTGCTATTAATACAGAGCATGCATATTTGAGTTGTCATATCCCTAATTGTAGCAATGTGTTCTACTGTTTTTATACAGAATCTTGCTCTTACTGTTTTGGATGTATTGGATTAAAAAATAAACAGTACTGTATTTTTAATAAACAGTATGATAAAGAGACTTGGCATGAGAAAGTGAATGAACTTTTCCATATTATTGATACAGAGTGAATGACCTGAGAATTCTTTCCAGCTTCAGTGAATCCTTTTTATATGAACGATACGGTTGCTTCTTTGATAGAAGATCTACCAAGAGAAGAAATTGTTGAAGAATGATACTTGCGAAGAGATGAAGAAATTGCTGTTGATATACCAGATTGGATGGAAGTTATTGAAGTTAATGCATTGTGAGATTTTGAATCGTTGCATGAATCAGGTCTTGTTTTAGATTCTTCGATTTTGAAAAAAGTTATTAAAGATAAAGAATGAAATGTGTTTCGTGTTATCAAGATGGAGTATGATTTTTTGAAAAGATATAATCTTCCATTACCTAGAGAACATTGGCTAACTCGTCTTAAAGATCATTTTAGAGAATAGTTTTTTGTATGCTCTTGTTACAGTGGCTTTTACTTTATTTTCCTTATGACATCAAGACTAAAAAAACGAGAAGATAAGATACATCAGTTAAGATCAACTTCGGCTTGGGATGATTTTATTCTTGAACTGGCTAGTTGGTATCCTGTTTCATTTTATAATAGGTGAAATGTGATTTCTGTTTATCCTGATTCTGAAAGAGTCTGATGAGTGGTTTCTTCTTCGGTTTTTGAGGATTCTAGACATGAGTTGCCAATCTTAGAAGAGTGGAATTGAGATGTTTTTGAGAACTTTTGATCTTTAATGAGAAAAATTTCTCTTCCTAACACACATCATTACTCTCTTGCTGAAAACGCTCAATATGCAAACATTGTTTCAACAAGTAAAAACGTGTACCTGAGCTTTTGAGTTACGTGATGATGTGAAAATGTCATGTATAGTTTGTCATCTAAAATTAATTCATCATCTGTATTTGATAGTGTTATGGTGCGGATGTGATCTGATCAAGTGTATTGATCTTCTTGTGTTTTTAATTCATATCAAATTTTTTATTCTCGTTCAATTGTGGACTCACATGCTATTTGGTATAGTGAGAATTTAATTTGATGTCATGAATGCATTTGATGTATTTGATTAGAAAATCAGTCGTATCATATTGATAATATTTCATACTCGAAAGATGAGTATTTCGCTCGTAAAGAATTTGTTCTTGAAGCATTACGTAACACATGAATCACTAAGAGTCTTATAGATTCGTCTCATTATAAATGTACGGATGTAACGTGAGTTCTTTATTGTTATAATACTCATTCTTCTCGTCATGTAATTTTTTGATGACACGAAGATTGATTATCTCATGTACATGATGCTTTCATGGCTTCATGAGGTGAAAATTATGCTGCTGTGTGTCACGCAGCATGAGACAGTGTGTGAGTGTTTTGTTCTGCGCTTATTAGGAAATGATTCTCGATTTACTATTCTTATTTTTGCGAATACTGTAGTTTTTGTTTTTGATGTATTTGATTGAAGAATAGATCTTATTGTATTTTTAATAAACAATATGAAAAAGATGAGTGGTTTCGTGCCGTCGAACAACTTTTTGTTCAGATGGAGTGATCCTGACAATTAGGTAAGTTTTTCCCAGGCGAACTCTGTCCTTTTTTTGTAAATGATTCTGCCGCAGGTCTTCTTTTGAAGATTGATAGAAATTCTATTCAACAAAAATGATATTTGTGGAGAGACGAGGAAATTGCTGTTGATATACCTGATTGGATGGAAAAAGTTCATGTATCGGATTTGCCTCTACTTTTATCAGAAGATACTGATTACTTACTCAAAAAAGTTCTTGTAGATGAATCTTGAAAGGCGTATCGTCTTCTAAAGATGGAATATGATTTTTTGAAGCGTTATTGATTATCTATTCCTCAGCAACATCGATTAACCCGTTTAACTTCTCACTTTAGATAATATATGCTGGAAATTTGAAAAGATCGACGAAATGTATATGGCCAACTACCATTGAACAATAAATTGATGATGGTATTGAGGTGGACTACAAAAATGAGAAACATTATTCTTAATATTTTTGTAAATATTTACACCTATAGTGTCTACCAAGATTTGGAATTACTTTTCTGGAGCAACATTGCTTACTTTTTTTGTACTTTTTTGTGATACTTTGTTAGCTGATATTCCCTTCAATGGAGAAAGTTATATGTCAGAAAACAATATGTGACTTCATATGTTATTTTTATTCTTAGTTTCCTTCTTTTGTTATTTTACCATGACACTGTTGAGTGATTGTTTCTCTTTTATACTTTACTCTGACTTGGGAATGGGATTTTTTATTTTACTACTATTTACTTTGAGTCTCATCACTTAGATCTTGCTATGAGAGACTTCTATGCATCAACGCTTAAATGAGGTGATCAACTTATTAAAGTCTTTTTGCCTGTACTATTGTGAGGTGTTTTCTTTGCTACTGAGTTGTGGTGATGAGATCCTTATGTGTATATTAGCCTTGTTGCTTTGCTTGCATTTATTGCTGCTTTGTATCTTATTTCATTGCTGCCTCCATTATTTCTTGAAAAAATGGATGAAAAGTATTCTCCCATTTCATATCTTTTTCCTAAAGGATTTTGATTAGTAGAAAGAAGTTATTATCTTCTTTATTGAGCAGAAAGATGCTTTGTTATTGTGTATAGTATCTACTTGATTTGGGTGCTACAGACTGAAGTAAGTATTTGATTATATGAGTCTCTTATATCGCTTTTGGCAGTTTGATTACTTCTTCATTATTCGACAAAGGTCAACGCTGCTAAAAGAAAGAGTATGTTGTATATTGTTTTTGGATGAATTGCGCTTCTAACTTTTTGATTATGAGTATTTCAATCTTTACGATTTTTGCTTGTTTTTAGTGTTTTGAGTATTTTTCTTGACCCTTTGGCGAGAACTATATGATTTGCTTATTTCTATGATACTTTAGATAAGGTGAATATTTCTTCGACGCATCAAGAAAAGCATCAGAGCATTGTGGCTACGAATTTTTATTGTAATATAAGTAGAATCAGTTTTCTTTTGATTTTACTTTTACTGCTTTCATATTTTCCAACTGAGTATGTTGTAAGTGTTGCTTTTTTCCTTTTAGCTTTTTGAAGAGTTGTTACGATACCTGTTGTGAATCATTTATTCCATGAAAAGGTTGAGAATGAGTAATATGTTAAAAAAACGAGAGGAAAAATTAAAAATAGCTGCATTAAAATTAGACTTTCGTGATGCAGTTAAGCATTTAGCATCATGGTCGCCTTTGACAATGCATAAGTTGAAGGGGAAG
>JAHDCT010000093.1 GCA_020629735.1 bacterium
GTTGTTGTATCGTATGAAGGATATAGATACCTTCCCTATGGAATTTCAGCTATATTGAAGAACTCCAGCAAGACTCTATTTACTCTACTGATCTCACTTTTTGTGCTTCATGAGATCTATACCCCAGATCAGGGACGATGATTAGCACTGATTATTATCTGATCACTATGGCTTTCAGTAGATAAAATTGATATTAGTCATCTTAAAATGCAGAACTTAGGAAAATGAATTTTTCTTGTAGGATTAGCGTGATTTACCAGTGCAACTGCATGGTACTATTTTAGTATATATAACGCTGAGTTTGAAGGAGTCTTTTCAGCTTATCTCTTAGAGGCAAGCATATGAGTTATTTACCTACTATATCTTCTTGTAGCAGCGATTAGTAATAAACTTCCAAAGACTGAAGAGAAAATAAAACCGCTTGATGTTCTTTATATGAGCGTTATTTGAATACTTCCTCTTATTTGAAGTATTTCAATGACGTATGCCTTTAAACTGGGGTGATATTGATTAGCATGACTCGTCATGATTATTGGGTTACCAATTAGCTTTCTTTTAGGAAGAATTATTTTTGATGAAAAAATAAGTATCCATCACATTATTTCTCTGCTGATTGTAGTTGCTTGATTGGTAATAATGAAAGTATAAAATCAGTTTAAATAAAAGATTCTTCTGTGGAAAAGTGAAAAAGGATCACTACTAATAAAGTAATTTTACTCATTCAAAAAAGTATATATGGTTAATATTGATGATCTTAAATTACCTCCTCATCATCTTGAAGCCGAAAAGTGAGTATTAAGTACAGTGCTCATTGACAACGAAGTAATGTATATTCTTGAATGAATGGCTCTTGAACCAAAGGATTTCTATCAAAAGGAACATGAATTAATATTTGCAGCACTCCTAGCTCTCTGGGCAGATAGGAAAACAATTGATGTGATTACCCTGAGTGATCAGCTAGGGAAAGGAGACGATTTGGACATTGTCTGATGAGTTGACTATCTGTATGAGATAGCTTCATTTGCGATAACAGCCTCTGTAGCTCATGAGTATGGGAAGATTGTAAAAGAAAAAGCAGTGCTTCGTAACATACTCACGACCTGTCAAAAGATATCTGGTGACTGCTATGACCAAGAACATGTGCCAACTTTGCTTGAACGTATTGAAAAACGTATTTTTGATTTAACTCAAGTAAATTTGAGTGATTCATTGATGCATATTAAAGATGTACTTAATTCAAGAATAGAAGAGTATATGGAGTTGGTTGATAATCCGTGAAAACTTGAAGAAGGAAAAGTGAATACAAAATATACTGATCTTGATAATGTTCTTTGAGGGTTTCAGCCATGACAACTCATCATTCTTGCTGCTAGACCATCTATGGGTAAGACTGCTTTCGTGTTGAACGTTATGATTAACGCAGCAATCCAAGAGAAAAAAACCTTGGCAATGTTCTCTTTAGAAATGGGGAATGAGCAACTTGTAGATAGAATTTTGTGTACGGTTTCTTGAACTCCAATGCATAAAATAACCAAATGATTGCTTGATGATCAAGATTTTTCTAATCTTGGAGAAGCGATGGAAAAATTATCCTCAGCAGATATGTACTTGGATGATGCATGAGCCGTTACCCTAAATGAATTACGTTCAAAATTAAGAAGATTAAAAATCGAAAAAGGGAAATTAGACTTAGTAGTAATAGATTACCTTCAACTTATGTCAGCTGGAGGTTCAAAATTTGCAGGGAACAGAGTACAAGAGGTATCTGAACTTTCAAGATGACTAAAAGAATTAGCAAGAGAATTAAAAGTTCCTATTGTTGCTCTTTCGCAGCTGTCTCGTGCAGTAGAAAGCCGTCCAGATAAAAGACCAATGCTCTCAGACCTTCGTGAATCGTGATCAATCGAGCAAGATGCGGATAGTGTACTGATGCTCTATAGAGAAGATTACTATGATCCATATACTGACAAAAAATGACTTGCAAATATCTTCGTTCGTAAAAACAGAAATGGTCCAGTTGGAGAAGTGGAATTACAATTCGTTAAAGAATACATGAAATTTTTCAATGTTGAAACTGAAGATGCATAAACGTAATAGAGTTTTTTAACCAAATATTCTATATGCAAAAAGAATTTCTCATCGAAGTGGCTAAAGAGGCATGAAGAATGATGCGTGAAACTTCTTGACGGGAAGTATCAGTCAAAGATGGAGGGGAAATTGTTACTGATGTTGATAAGGCGATTAATAAAATGGTAATTCAACGCATATCTGAAACATACCCTACGCATACTATACATGGTGAGGAACAAAATTGAGGTGTATGAGAATCAGAATTTACACGAATCACTGATCCGATTGATGGGACCATTCCCTTCTCTCGTTGAATTTGAACAGCCTGTTTTTCTTTGGCGCTCTTACAAGATGGAGTACCAATTTTAGGCTGCGTCTATCAGCCATATCTAGACGAGATGTATCTTGCTCAAAAATGATGATGAGCAACATGTAACGGAAGAAAAATTTCAGTTTCCACACGTACACTAAAAGATAAACGTTTCCTCTTCTGATGAAACGCATGGCTCAATGAACCGTACAATATGAAAAAGGTAACAGATCACCTCTATCAATCAGATAAGGTAATTTTAGATTTAGGAACAATTACATACATGTGATGTCTGATTGCTCGTTGAGCAATGGATGCCTTGATTTTCCCAAACTTGAAACCATATGATCTAGCTGCAGTAAAAGTGATTGTAGAGGAAGCATGAGGGAAGGAAACAGACCTCTTTTGAGATGAGCAAAGATTTGATTTACCGATCAAAGGTAATTTAGTTACTAACTGACATTGTCATGATGAGTTTCTAGAGATTATTGATGCATATATTCATAAGAAATAGGAAAAATTAATAGTTGAATGTACGAGAAGGAAAAATTTATTATCATAACTTCTATGAACGAATATAGCGCTTTTGCAAGAAAACTAGCATATGAATCATGAAAGGTAATGCTTGAGTATTTTTATGGGACGAATAAATTATCACAGAAGAAGAGTGGTGATTTAGTGGGAGAAGCAGATATTAAAATCAATAAACTTGTCATACAAAGAGTAAAAGAATATTTTCCAATGCATTGAGTATATGGAGAAGAAGAAAGCTACAATGATACAACAGAATACCTCTGGTGTTGCGACCCCATTGATGGAACTATTCCTTTTTCACGTAACATACCAACTGCATGTTTTTCATTAGCCTTATTAAAGGAAGGAAGGCCAATAGTTTCAGTATGTTATCAGCCTTTCTTAGACGAATTGTATGAAGCACAAGAGGGGAGTGGAGCTAGGTTAAACGGTGACAGAATTTATGTTTCAAAACAAGATTTAAACGATAAGTATACAATGGTGAATTGTATAACACGACCTTCAATGCCTTATGATATGTCATGAGTTTTTCGTGAGTTAATGACAAATGGAAATCGTATGTTGGAGTTTAGAACGATAGTCTATGCCTGATGTCTTCTTGCAAGATGAAGCATTGAAGGGCTTATTTTTCCTCATAATCAACCATTTGACTGCGCTGCCATTGATCTCCTTGTGAGAGAAGCATGAGGTACCTCAACAAGTTTATTTGGTGAAAAGCAAAAATTTAACGACCTAGTTGAAGGGAACTTAATGTCAAATTGAGTAATTCATGATGATCTAATAGCTTTAGTAAATAAATATACGCAGTAATGCTCCTCCTCGCATCACAGTTTTCAGTTTCATATAAAAAAGTGTTTGATGAATCTTGAGTAACACCTGAAATGCCCATGTGAGTAATAACCCATGCATCAGATGTATATAAGCAAAAGGATCGAGTACGAGAGAACAATTTAAGGCATTTTGAAGAAAGATGATACACATATAAGACTGTAGATTTACTCTCACCATCATGGAGATCTGATCTTGAAAGCTGTAAGTTACTGTTTGTGCCCTGATGAAATGTCTTCTACCTTGCTCAGTGTATTCAAGAAGCCAACGCAAAAGAAGCGTTAATAAATTGGATATGTAATAAAGAAAATGTGTATATTTCTTCTAGTGCAGGTTCAGTCATTCTCTGACCCGACCTGGATCAATGTCTATGTATTGACTATCTAGATGACGCACCATTACTCAAAGAAAGAAAGTGATTATGAGTAATACCATATGCAATTATTCCACATCGATGACGAGAGAAGTATACAGAAAAATTTGAAAATAACCTGTTTAAGAATCGAACATTTGACTGATGACCTCAATTACTAATGACAAATGATCAAGTGCTATGCAAAAAAGAAAAGAAATTTTATCTTATATAATCCTATGGAATTCTATTTAGCATCTGCTTTTAAAAGGAGTTATCAAACTATGCTAGATGATTATTGAAGTTTCACGGGAAAATCTGTGTTGTTTATTGTAAACGCAGCAGATATGTACACAAGAAGAGATTGGATTGACGAGACAAGAGATCTTTTAGTAGATCTATGAGCAAAAGTTATTGACCTTGACTTAAGAAGAACCTCAACTACTGAATTAGAATCTTACCTAAGTGCATGCGACATTCTCTTTGTAAATTGAGGAAGTTCCTTCTATTTCTTAAGGCTCATCAGAGAGAAGTGATGTGATAAAGTACTGTTGAATTGGTTCGAAAAAAGTGATAAAGTATATATATGATCTAGTGCGGGATCCTGTGTGCTTTGATCAGATCTATGAGGATTAACTTTATTTGATAAACGAAATGAGGCAAACAAATTAGAGGAGCACGAATGACTAGGAATAATTAATTATTGCTATATTCCTCACCGAGGACGCGATAAATATAGAGAGGTATTTCAGGAAAAAATAATGG
>JAHDCT010000094.1 GCA_020629735.1 bacterium
GATGAAGATGATGACGAAGATGAGGAGTAGACTAATTACTTTGTTTATACATAGTAAAAAACAAAAAAACGTTCTCTTGCTGAGAGCGTTTTTTTATTGATTTACGTGTTTTGGATATTTTAATGGTTCTTTTTTCAGTATCTTTTCTTTCACTTGTGTTGTTGATTTCTTTGTGTTTTATTATTTTTAGAATAATTTCTTTTTTTTCCTCTATTTCATCATCATCATTGTTTTAATTGAGGATAATTTCATTGTAAATCAATTTCTACATGAAATGGCTGATTTGTATCGATAGGTATTTTCTTTCCAATTAGCTTGATGACATCATTAAGTATTTTTGTTTCCTCATGACAGAGCATTGTGTACGCTTTCCCATTTTCTCAGGCCCTTCATGTTCTTCCAATACGATGAACATAACTTTCAGGTTCGTTTGGAACATCATATATGATTACAGTTGAGAGTTTATTTACATCGATTCATCTTGCTGCTACATCAGTTGCAACTAGTACATGTATTTTTCCTTCTTTCAGCGCTTTCAGTGCTTTTTGACGTGCATTTTGCGATTTGTTACCGTGTATTGCAGCTGCTTTTATTCCATGTTTATTTAGTTTTTTCTCAATTTTATTTGCACCGTGTTTGGTTCTTGAAAAAACAATTGCATTTCACACATGTTCTTTTTCGAGAATGTAGAGAAGCAGTTTTCACTTATCTTCTTTGTTTACTGTGTATAAATGTTGTTCTACTGAATCTACCGTTGATGATTGAGGCGCAATTTCTATGGTGACTGGATCTTTTAGGAATTGTTTAGCTAAATCCATTACCTTTGGTGCAAAAGTTGCTGAGAAGAAAAGTGTCTGACGTTTTCTTGGTAATATTCATATAATTTTTTTCATATCATGAATAAATCACATATCGAGCATACGATCCGCTTCATCTAATATAAGCGTTTCTATATGTTGAAGATTTATGTGTTTTTGTTGCATGAGATCGAGTAATCTTCATGGTGTAGCGATAAGAATTTCAACTCCTGCACGAAGTCTTTTGATTTGTGGTTTATCTGAAACTCATCCATGTATTACTGTGTGCCTAATATTCGATCTTTTACTGTATTTTTTTGTAGATTCTCCAATTTGGAGAGCTAATTCTCTTGTTGGTGTTAAAACGAGTCAGCGTATTTTTGCTTCCTTTTTTCCTTTGCTATCATCGTGTGTTTCATGAAATTTTTGTAACATGGGGAGCATAAAAGCTGCTGTTTTTCCAGTTCATGTTTGTGCACATCAAAAGATGTCTTTTCATGTTAGTGCAAGTGGAATTGCTTGCTCTTGTATCGGACTTGGTGTTGCGTATCAAATTTCAGTTAATGTTTTACAAAATGCCTCATTTATTCAAATTGTGGAGAAATTGTTCATAGACGAAAAAAAGTAGAAGAGGTTAGTATACTTAAATGATTGTTAAAGTATATAGCTGAGTTGTTTCGTATTTTTACTGTGAAAAGTAGTGTTTAGTTATCAGGAAACAAGGTACAAATGCGACGAGCGCAATAAGCAATGATAAGATAGGTTTATTCGTTTTTTGGTAGACTACACATAAAACAAGAGTAAAAAGAACATATGAAATATTAGAAATGACGACTCCTTTGTTAAAGTTTTGAATGTCTCAATTAGTTGCATATACTCAGAGGTATGATAGACTTACGAGAAGTGGTATTGCGTTTAGAATTCATCAGTAAAATCATCAATACTTGTTTGCTACATATATTATAGATGCGACGAAAATTCAGGCTACTAGAGACTTAATGAAAAGTTGCATGTCCATTGTATAGAGAAGTTGTTAGATAAATGTTATTACTATAGGAAAAAATTAAGGTACTTTTAGTTTTTATGGTATGATTGATGAAAATTATTTGTTGGAACATTTGGGCTGGAAGAAAATTTGATGAGTTAATGACGTATCTTAAAGAAGCTTCAGTTGATACTGATGTGTTCTGTTTTCAGGAAGTCCTTTCTACGACAAGTAAGGAAACGATGGTAGATGAGTTTTATAGAGCGAATATTTATCAGGAATTAGTTGCGCTTTTACTAGATTACAATGTGTATTTTGCACCCATACAGGAATGATGTGCATTTCATGGTAGAGTTGATTTTGATTTAACCTGGGCGCAAGCAATGTTTGTAAAGAAGGGTATTTCTGTTTCTGATGAGTGAAGCACATTTATCTTTAAACATTATAATGCGAGACAAGAAGATAATACCACTATGCCAAGAGTGTTACAGTATATTTCTGTAGATATTGATGGTCAGCCAACGCTTTTGGCTCATTTTCATTGATTGTGGACGTGAGGAGGAAAATGAGATACGGAATCTAGACTTGAACAATCAAGAATTATTAATGATTTTCTAGCGAAACGTTCTGAAAGGATTGTTTTGATGTGAGACTTTAATTTGTTACCAGATACGAAGAGTTTTGCTCTTTTGAAAGAGGGAAGAAGAGATTTGATTGAAGAATTTAGTATTGAAACGACGAGAAGTAAACTGTATGGGAAGCCTTTGAAATTGGCTGATTATGTGTTGCTAGATCATAACATTGATGTAAAGACATTTTCTGTTCCTTATCTTGAGGCGTCAGATCATTTACCGTTGGTGTTTGAAATAGAGTAAGAAACTCTTGATTCTCACCTAAAGACCTATACGATGACGCCTGTTTTGACTTTTTTCTTTGTCTGTTTTATGCAAAGAGGGTCGACTTCACTTGAGTGGAGTCTTTTTTTATTGTTTCGTGTGTTTATGAAATTTTCTTTTCAAGAGATGTTGCCTAACTTAAAAGCCTGATTTACGGTTGCTTTGGTAAGTGTTCCTATGGCCATTTCTCTGTCTATTGTATGTGGTTGAACGCCATTGCTTTGATTGCTTTCTTGAGTTTGGGCGGGTATTATGGCAGCTATTTTCTGTAGTAGTCCTCATAATGCATATGGTCCTGCATGAGCTTTGGCCTGAATTCTTTTGCCTCTTTCTTTGGAGTATGGGGTTCAGTATTTTCCTTTGTTAGCATTGATTGCATGAATTATTATGTTGCTCATTTGAGCTTTGCGTCTTTCAAATTACTTGAGTATTATTCCATGAGCTGCTTTGCAGTGATTTCTTTTATGAATTGCACTTATTATTGGTATTCAACAGATCCCTGCGATTTTAGGAATTAGTTTAGATTATACAGCTTTAGAAGCATTGACTCACATTGCTGATGTACATTGGTTATCAGTATGATTATTTATTGTTAGCTTAGGAACTCTTCAGTTATGAAGACGTTATTTCCCGAAAGTGCCGTGAATTATTTTGGTAACACTATTTGGAATCTTAATTGGTCGTTTTGATGCATTCACTTCTGATTTGTGAATACAAGTTTTGGTAGACAGATATGGTCAAATTGCATTTTCTCTCTTCCAGACTCAGAATTGGTCTTCCTATCTTGATCTTTTGTCTACTCCTGTCCTTTTTAAGCAGTTGCTTATTGCAGGTATTTGAATTGCTGTTATCGCTTTATTAGAAACATTGATCTCTGCAAAGATAGCGACGAAGACAACTCGTGTATGATTTATTTCTCAACGTGAGGTATATTGATTGTGATTGACCAATATTGTAACATGATTGGTATGATGAATGCCAGTGAGTGCCTTGGTTCCTAGAACTACGTTGAATATTCAACAATGAGCTACAAACAAATGGTCATGAGCTTTTATATGAATTTTTACAGGACTGTTTGCTGCATTTTTATTTAGTTGAGGTCTTCAGTATTTGCCGTTTGCTGTTATTGCTGGTATTTTGGTAGATATTGCGTTAGGTATGTTCAATATTTCTTTGTATCATAAATTATGGCAGTCGGAAAAAAGTTCTATAGTAATTATATGATTGGTGTGAGCTGTATCATATTTACGAGACCCGATGTTGGGTATTTTGCTTTGAACGTCTTCTGCGTTGCTTTTAATGGTAATGAGAGCGATGAAGCGTGATTTGATAACAAATGTTTTTCGTGATGGTCATCATGTAAAGAAAACAAGCCTAGTTTCGTATATTTCCGATCAACATAGTGATGATATTCTTTTGATTAAGCTTGAAGGTGAGTTAAATTATTTGAATACGGAAACCCATACAAATCTATTGAGAAAGGTTCATGAACCTACAACGGTTATTCTTGGTTTTTGATATACCTGTGTTATGGATAATGATGCTGCTGAAGAGTTAGATGTTATTATCCAGCAATATCTCCAACAAGGTAAACAGGTCTATATTACTTGATTGGAAGACCAAAACTTGGCGCTGATGAAACACGAATCTTCTTATCATGTACTTTTAGAACAGTGACATATTTTTGAAAGCAAGAGTCGTTTGTTAGAACAACTTCTTGAAAAATAATACTTAAAAGTAGCTGTAATTTAGATGAAGTAATTTTTGAAAAGATTAAGTATATACTTTAACAAATATTATTTTCTCTACAAAACTGTTCTTTTTTTGAGTATATATGAAATAGTTATCATATTTTTTTCTTTTCATTAACATGATAAAAAAAATAATATGAAAAAAGAAACTAAGATGAGGGGTTTTAGGTATTATATGATTTTTACTTTCACCTTTATCTCGGCGAAATGATCTCCTTATTAATTTTCCCTTGGCTTATTGATTTGCGTGGCTGTTCTCGTTTTGACATGAACCCTGGTTTTTTTCTTTGCTTATTCTGTGATATTGGATGACGAATGTTTTATGATTTGTATTGCTTCATCATTGAGCACAAGATGTTTTAAGCGATGATGATAGTATTCAAACATATACTTTAAAAGATCTTC
>JAHDCT010000095.1:0-1543 GCA_020629735.1 bacterium
CTTAGTACTTACAGAGAATACAACGAGCTACTATGATAAAAGGGAGAAAAATATATATGATAATCATATTATAACCCACAGATAAAAGACCTTTGAATATAGTGTTTTGCTTATTTAAGATTCCTAGCTTCCTTGAAAAAACGTAAAAGATACAAAAAATCGATTTCTTTTCATTTCTTCAATCTTCTACCATTATGAAGAATATTACTCTTTTAGATGAAGTATGAAATACTCCTTTAATTAAATTAGAACGTCTTGCGACTAATCCTGATGTTGTGATATACGCGAAAATGGAGTCTCATAATCCTTGATGAAGTGTGAAAGATAGACCGGCGTATAACATGATTACTGAAGCGATGAAAAGATGAGATCTTAAGGAGTGAGATACCATCGTTGAGGCTACAAGCTGAAATACCTGAATTTGATTGGCTATGGTAGGTGCAATTTATGGAATTAACGTTGTTCTTATTATGCCAGAGACAAGTACGCAAGAAAGGATGGATACTATGAGAGCGTACTGAGCTGAATTGATTCTGACCCCTTGAGAGGAACCTTTTGAGTATTGTAGAGATTTAGCTAAGCAGCTTGTCCAAGAAAAGTGATACATGAATTTAGATCAATTTGCTAATGATGATAACCGGAAAGCTCATTACAAAACTACGTGACCTGAATTGTGGAAACAAACAGATGGAACAATAACTCACTTTGTGTCTGCTATGTGAACTACAGGAACTATTACGTGAACGGGAACGTATTTAAAGGAAATGAAACCTTGAATTGAAATTATCTGAGCTGAACCAACTGAAGAATCTTGTATTCCTTGAATTCGTAAGTGGCCAGAAGATTACGTTCCAAAAATATTTAATCCTAAAATTCCTACACAAAAAATTACCGTTTCTCAGAAAAATGCTGAAGATACGGCAAGACTTTTGGCTAGTAAAGAAGGTATTTTGTGTGGTGTTAGTTCGTGAGGAGCTTGCTGGACTGCTCTTCAAGTCGCTCAAAAATTAACGTCTGGGGTTGTTGTATTTATTGTGTGTGATTCATGAAATCGTTATTTTTCTTCGTGAATGTATGCGCAATGAAGTTTTTGTATTTAAATGATATATGTGATTTCCTGTATCTGATTGGGAGGCTTACTCTGATTCAATATTTAGAATTGAAGTAAATAATATAGTTAAAAATCTTGACTTGTATCATGAGTGTATGAGAGAATTATATTGAAAAAATATATGAATTTCTTCCTCTCAACTTTGTAATATGATTTGTGAAGACCTTTCTGGGAGGGTGATTCAATTATTTAGATCACAATCTCTTTTTTGACAGGATATTTTGGATATTGAATTAGTAAGAATTAAAACGCTTACTACCCTCTTGCGTCAACATTTAGTTGATCAATTTTTGAATGATCAAGTTCGTAGTAGCTAGGCTTCACAATAGAAAGAAGATTCCTATATATAGTCTAATTGTAGCTTCGTTTTGATTATTTATTTTCTTTACGTTTTGTTATGTGTTTACCAGAAGAAGAAAATTTACTAGCTGT
>JAHDCT010000095.1:1553-4250 GCA_020629735.1 bacterium
AGTTTTGCCCATATGTTAGCGCAAGCAGTTCAGAGATATATTGACCCGAAAGTTCAATTGTGAACTTGACCGGCAACTGAGTTCGGATGTTATTATGATATGTTGTTTTCTGATGGGGTTGAGTTTTGAGAAAGTGATATGAAAGGTTTAACGAAAAATTTGAGACTATTGGCTAAGGAACCTCAATCTTTTTTGAGAGTCGATTGTACTCTCTCTCATGGATATGAAATTAATTCGTTGACAGACCAACATTTTAAAAACGAGTTATTAGATAAGTTTAAAGCTCAATGAGAAACTGACATATCATATTACCTAAATGTGGTTCCAAAAGCAGTATTGGATAATGTGAGAAATGTTGTTGATGGATATAAAGAAATGTATGAATGAGTAAGTGATTTTTTTAGAAAAGATTGAACTATTTCTGAAGACCAAGCTGTTGTTTTTCTTGATTTATGCGCATGACCTCACGTTCCAGAAACAACTAAAGAAGACTTAGATCCCTCTGGTTGCAAAATTGAGAAAATTGCTTGAGCTTATTGGCAAGCAGATGATCAAAATGCTATGATGACAAGAGTATATGCGCTTATTTTCGACTCTAAAGCAACTTTGCAGCAGCATGAAACTTTCTTAGCTGAGGCTAAGAAAAGAGATCATAGAATCTTGGGCGAACAGATGAAATTGTTTACTATTTCACCATTGGTATGAGCTTGAATGCCTCTTCTTCAGCCTAATGGAATGATTATTAGAAATGAGGTAATAAATTTTCTTCGAGAGCTTCATGAGCCAAGATGATATCAACAAGTGTGGACGCCTCATCTCGCTAAGGAAGACTTATATGTTGCTTCTGGACATGCTGAGAAGTTTTGAGATGAGCTTTTTCGTGTTTCATGAAAAGATGAAAATGATCGTTTCTTTATGAAGCCTATGAATTGCCCTCATCATATGCAAATTTTTGCCGATAACCAATTTAGTTATCGTGATATGCCTGTTAGATACTTTGAACCTTGAACCGTGTATCGTGATGAAAAGAAGTGACAACTGAGCGGGTTAACTCGTGTAAGAAGTATTACTCAAGATGACGGACATCTATTTTGTCGTGTTTCACAACTAAAAGAAGAAGTGTGAAGTATCGTTCAGATTATTAAAGAGTTTTATTCAACCCTTTGAATGGTTGATGACTATTGGGTTTCGCTTTCTGTCAGATGAGATGATGGAAAAAAATATCTTTGATCAGACGAAGTATGGGAAGCGGCAGAATGAGCTCTCCAAGAGGCAGCTGAACATGAAAATTTACCGTATAAACGCATTGAATGAGAAGCTGCTTTTTATGGGCCAAAATTAGACTTTATGTTTAAAGATGCTTTGGGTCGTGAATGGCAGTTAGCAACAATCCAGGCTGATTTTAATTTGCCAGAAAGATTTGATTTAAGTTATATAAACGAAGCCTGAGAAAAAGAACGTCCTGTGGTGATTCATAGAGCCATTTCTTGATCTATAGAGAGGTTTATGTGAGTAATGATAGAACATTTCGCGTGAGCATTTCCTGTTTGGTTGGCTCCACAGCAAGTGGTCATTTTACCCGTTGCTGATGCTTTCTCTGACTATGCATCAGAAGTAAACACGTATTTAAGATCTTCATGAATTAGATCTAAAGTTGATACTAGTTGAGATTCTTTGAATAAGATGGTTCGTAATGCTGAGAAAGCTAAAATTCCTTATATACTTATTGTTTGAGAGAAAGAAAAAACCGATAATACGGTTAGTGTAAGAGAGTTTAGATCAAAGAAGCAGTATGATATCGAAGTAGGTTGATTTGTAGAATGAATCTTACTTGAAGTTAAACAGAGGTTACTGGAATCTAATTTGTCTTCTTAAGATTGTTATCAGATGTATTTTACTATACTTTGCACTATTGATTTTCCTACTATTTTAATAAAAAAAGGAGCTGTAATTGCTCCTTTTTTCTTTCATTGTAATTTTATGTTGCTTATAGTTGAGACATAAGGTTGTCAAGCTTTTCAGTTTTTTCTGATTCGTGTTGTTTGGTAAGTACCTCTTTATCAACGTTATCTAGTACGATGTTCCATCTATGCATTCTGCTTTCTCTTTGAGCAATAATTGCTTCTTTTTCTTTTTCGTCTTCTGCTATAAGTACTTGGAGATTCATTTGTTCCTCGATATAGATTTCATAGAGTCTTAGGATTTGAAATCATCGTAGTTCTGATACTTTCTTTACTACGACTTGCTCTCCTGACTGCACCGAAATAACAAATTCAGGTACATCTTCGTCAAGAATTTGTGGCTTTCCTTCTTCACCTTCATCGACAACATTTGTATCTACAAGTCCATCACTAGAGAACGATGATGCAACTAGTTCCATAAGAAGTGGCCAGTCAAAATCACCTTTTAATTCGTCTGGAACAAGGTAATCCATAGTTTTGAACTTGCTTGTATATTCTTTATACCAGTTTTGATCCTTTGTATCTCAAGTAATTGGTCCGTAGAATTTTTCAAATTTTTCGATTACTTCTTTTTTCTCTTCATTGTTTCTTAGATCTGCAATGAATGTTTGAAAGTTGAATAACATGATGTAATAATATGGTAAATTGCTCTGAAACTGAATGTTTTTTTTATTCTCTGAGCATTTTCTACTTCTGAATGAAGCTTTTCACTTCAAAAGGCTCACAATGTCAGATG
>JAHDCT010000095.1:4260-4817 GCA_020629735.1 bacterium
ATGTATATGAATCCGGTTTCCTGACTACTCTACTTGCTCATTATATATTTGTGTGAAGCTTTTACACTTCAAAACACTCACAACTTGAGATGAATTATTTCTTTTGATTAAATTCATCCAATTGATTGCGAGCTTCCTCTAAACGTTGTTTAAGCATTTCATAGCTTTTTTCAAGATCGTAATCATCTACTAATTTTTCTTTTCGGTAATGAGCTTTTTTTTCGAAGTTCATAAACTGCTTTTCTAAACCAAGATAGTAGATTGGTAATTTTTCTTCTGATCGATTTTGTGTCTTGTCGTTCATTAAATTTTTTTTCTAGGTTTATAGATTCCTTTTCAAACTATCATTGTCTCTTTGAGGTGTTCTTGATCAATGCTTTTAATATCATCTATTATTTCTTTGTTAAAGTTTACAAGTCAATCAAAGATGATTTTAGCCTTTTCTATGAAATTATTGCTTTCTTTTACTTTAGTTTTAAATTCATCGTCTTTTTTTCGTAATACAATTAGTTCTCCGACTAGAATTGCTGCTAATCACCACTTTAATTTTTTCATGT
>JAHDCT010000096.1 GCA_020629735.1 bacterium
CCAAACAGTTATCCATTAGCTATGACAACAAAATTTGTCATTCATAATGAAAAAACCGTATAGATCATTACTATACGGTTTAGATTGATTACATTCGTTTTACAGCCGACTTACCCCACTATGCTCTCGTTATATATCCACATCCCATTTTGTGCTCACAAATGCAAATATTGTAGCTTTTTTGTGCTTCCTGAAGATCAGGTTGAATATTCAGAAAATCATCAAGATTCATTAGATCGCATGAAAGACATGTATCTTAATGAACTGATTAAAGAGCAGCAAAAACGATATGAGTTACTTCCTTCTGAGATAAAAACTATATATATATGATGAGGTACTCCTTTTCAGTTATGACCAGAAAGGCTTTTTTCTCTTATTGATACTCTTTTAGAAACATGGGATTGTGAATATTTAGAAGAATTGACAATAGAGTTAAACCCTGATCCATTTGATGAGGTACTCTGATTTGTTCGCAAAGCTCAAAAAAAGTATAAACATTTGTTTAGGCTGAGATTTAGTTTTGGAATACAGTCATTTGATGATCGTATTTTAAAAGCTAGTGGAAGAAATTATTTGTTTAATAATCTTAAGAACTGGTTGAGAGAATTAGCTCAAATTAAGGCTATCAATACGTGTTATAATTTAGATTTTATGGCATTTGGTAACCCAGAGAAGCACGCTTTGTATTGAGTTGCTGATACTCCATCTTGAGTTGATGAAGAACGGTTGCCTTGGTGATCTTTGCAAAGAGATTTTTTTGAAAAACTTATGAGTTCTTGAGTGATTGATGGGAGTAGTGTGTATACGTTAGAGTTATTTCCGTGATCGGATTGGTATTATAGTGCGAAGAAAAAGTGAAAGTTGGAGTGATGAGCAATTTTTTCTGATGAAGAAACTTTATGGCAGGAATTTCAATGGATTACTGATCAGCTTACTCAACAGTGATTTGCTAGGTATGAAATTTCTAATTTTGCCTTGGCTGGTAAAAGAAGTTTGCATAATATGGTGTATTGGAATATGTGAAGTTATGTATGACTGTGAATCCAATCTTCTTCTTTTCTTTCCTGATGAGAACTCAATCAAGATGTAAGAGAATACTTATGAGTGACTGATGACGTGACTGGAGTTCGTTTTAAAAACACATCCCAATGGAAGCAGTACTTATCTCAGGAGAAAAAAGTTGATAGCAAAAATTATGAACACTTATGAGAAACTGAATTGAAACAAGAAGCTTTTATTTTGTGATTGAGAACTGATAGATGAGTTGTTGTATCTGAGTATAACGCGATTTTAGTAGATAATGCTGCCGATCTTATTGAGCAATTTGTTGAGGAATGATATATGACATATTCAGATGATACGAAAAAATTAATTTTAACTGACATGTGACTTGATGTATATAATGCATTAATTACTGAACTCGTTAAAAGTATTTAATTATTTTTTTTCTCATGCTTTTTTTTCGTTATTTGGGAGTTGCTTTTGTGATATGTGTAGGAGTACTACTTTGGTATCATTTATACTATTTCTTTTTCGAACTTTTGGATTTTCAAATTTGAGTATATCGTTTACGGTTAGAAGTAGGTGATCAATTATGATCTGTGAAGGATTGAGTTGATTCTGCTGCTAATTACTTTTGAGACCTTTTGTGAATTGAATCCTGATTTGAGGATGGTTGATGAGATTGAGATGTGCCCGCAGAGAAGTTATCTGCATTTACGACTAAGATTTCTTTGTTTAGTATGTTTTTGTCTTGAATACTCTCGTTGTACGCTATAAAGCTGCTTTTTTCCCTCTTGTTTTGATGTGTTGATTTCGTAGAAAGATTGAAGAAGTTTCTACAACTTTAGAGGTATTTATTTTGTATTTTTACGAAGAAAAATGACTATTCCTGATAATGATTGTACATGTCTTGATGCATCCCAATGTACTTGTTGAATGCATGCTTGAGAAGTAGTTTGATCATCTGCTACATATGTTAAATGAGATAATTCTGTTACGTTTACAGCAGAAGAAATTTCGACTTTGAATAGAATTTTTTGAGACTTAGATCTACAAAGTAATCAAGATAAAGAATCTTTGAAAGAATCTGATATTTCTAAACCTGACTTGAATTGGTTGATGTGAAAGTTTGGTGCTGATAAGAAAGACTAATTCTTTAATTTTTTGCTGGTGATAATGAAATCTGCTTATCTAGTTGCTTGAATTCTTCTTTTGATCATTATTTGATTGCGATTTGTGTATCGTGTTAACGCTATTGATGCTATGCCTACTGAGACAAAAAAAGTTGTTGCACCAGTTTGATCGGAAAGAGCGACTCTTGCATGAGGGTGTTTTTGGTGTATAGAGGCTGGTATTCAAGAAGAGCCTTGAGTGTATTCTGCTATTTCATGATTTGCATGAGGTAAAGAGGAAAATCCGACATATGATGAAGTAGTGACGTGAAGAACCTGACATAGAGAGGCTGTTCAAATTGATTTCGATCCGTCAGTTGTTTCATATGAACGCCTTCTGGAGATCTATTTTCAATCTATAGATCCTTCTGATGAGGGTGGTCAGTTTGCTGATAGATGATTTCAATATACTACTGCTATTTTCTATCATACTATTGAACAAAAACTTATTGCTGAAAAAGTAATTAAGATTGTCGAGGCTTCTGGTATTTATCCTCCACCTGTGGTTACTGAAGTACTTCCTTATACGACTTTTTATGAAGCTGAGGAAGAGCATCAAGATTATTATTTAAAGGCGAGAGCAAGATATAAATCTTATGAGGCAGGTTCTTGAAGAAAGAGACATATTATTGAAGCTACTCAGAGATTCGCAAATGAAAAGGTGTTTGAGTGAGATGTTGAAGTAGATCCTAAGCATGTTGAAGCCATTGAGTCATTAACAGACGAACAATATAGGGTTACTCAAGAATGTTGAACTGAGGCTCCTTTCCAGAATGAGTATCGAGACCATAAAGAGGTTTGAATCTATGTTGATGTTGTTTCATGAGAGGCTTTATTTAGTTCTTTTGATAAGTTTGATTCTGGTTCAGGTTGGCCTTCATTTACACAACCTTTAGCTGATGAAAATATCTTAGAACAAAGAGATACAAGCCACTGAATGATTAGAACTGAGGTTAAAAGTAGTGTATGATCTCATCTATGACATGTTTTTGAAGATGGCCCACAAGAACATGGGTGACAAAGATATTGTATTAATTCAGCTTCATTAAAGTTTATTCCTGCTGATCAGTTAGAAGAACTTGGGTACTGAGAGTGGTCGCATCTTTTTGATGAGTAGCTACTATTTTTGATGTTAATTAAAATAGAGAGCTTTTAATGAGCTCTTTATTTTTTTATATTTGTGATGATGAAATTATTTCTTTGTGTATCGTTTGTATAGCTTATATTTCGTCCATTCTTTTCTACTAGTTCTTTTACAAGAGCTAGTCATAATCAAAACCCTGTATTAGTTTCTTTAGATTTGTCTGCTTGTCGAAAGGCTTCTCGAAGATGGCTGATTTCAGTTTCTTTAATGAGTTCTCATGTGTTGCTTATAGTTAAGGTTCAGTTATTTGATGAATCAAATATTACTTTTACTTTACCTCAATTTTCTGTGTATTTGTAAGCGTTTTCTAGTAAGTTTTTGAGAATTATGTCCAGGTCACCTCAATAAGAATTTATTGTTTCTTTTTGATCTATTGTTTGTGTATAGTTTATTCATTTATTGACATATTGTTCATGGATACTTTTTTGAATATTCTCGATTGATGTACGTAAAACGTGTTCCTCTTTAGCTGTGTTGTTTGTTTTTTTACTCATACTTAGCTGTGTTAAGGAGTCGAGGAGGAGGTTTAGTCTTCTAACTTCTTGTATATTTTTTTCTAAGCCTTCTTTTAGTTTTCATGATTTTAGAGAAAGTTGTGATGATGAACTTATCATCATAAGTGGAGTTTTGAATTCATGAGATACATTGTCAACAAAGCGTGTTATGCGATCAATATCTTCTTTAATGGTTTTTTTCATTGAAGAAATTGCTTGCGAAACGGTCTTGATCTTATCTCCTTCAGGCAAATGATCAAGATTAATGTCTTTATCTAAGTTATTTGCATCTAATGATGAGACGTATTCACTCAACTCGTCTAGATCTTTTAATGCTATTTGGGTGAATTTTTTTCAGAAAATATATGAAAGTAAACTAAAAATAAGCAGTGAAAGACCTGTCCATCACAGGAATTCCATTTGTCTTTCAATGATATGCGTAATTTCTCTTATGTGTATAAATTCATCTGATAGCATGTATATAAACACATGATCATCCGTGTAGACTATGTTTTTGAAGGGGAGTCGTGATGGTTTTTTTTGTTTTTTTCTTAAAAATTCTTTGACTTCCTCATTGTCTTTTGGTAGGGTAATGGTTCTTTTAAATTGTCTAGAGAATGCTGCTGCTAGTAGAGGCTTATTGGGGTTTTTACTTTGACTTAGTATGGCAGTTTTCAGTTCTCTATTCTCGTTGCGAAATTGTTGACCGATGATAGTTGAATTTAAAAAAAATCCGAAAACGAACAACAGTCATGTTGAGAATACAGAGAACATAATAGCAATGCGTGTTGTTGTTTTCATGGTATAAAAAGCTAAATCTGCTTATCTTTTGGGAATTTTATATCAAAATCAACTTACCGTTTCAATAAGATCTTTTCTTAGTTTTTTTCTTAGTGTGGAAATATATACATCTAGCTTTCCATCATTTTCTCGCAGGCTATCTCATCATCGAACTGTTTCAACTATGTCGCTTCTTGAGACTGGATGTCATTCTGACATGAAG
>JAHDCT010000097.1 GCA_020629735.1 bacterium
TGAACGTCTTTCAGCCTACTGGCCACGTGATCTTAATACAATCAACGTGTCCGACTTCTATTCAGAGATAATGATAGAGATAAACTATCTATATACCTGGATACAAGATTTTGAACGTCAAACTAAAGGCGTACAAACTAAGGCTATAAAGGAATACCATGAAAAAATCGCTGGATTTTATGCTGCATTACGTCCAACCGTTAAACTTGCTATTGAAACGCAGCTAACTGATTTAGTGTATGAAGCGACCTTCCACGACAATACTCATGAATTAGAGTTTGACATTGAAATCTGGACAGAAATTAAGGAAATTCTTGAATATATAGTTCATGAACTACTTCCATTAATGACTGATGCAGAAGAAGGTACAGAAATTTATGATTTGTCCGTTGGAAACATCGTAGATCATAGTGAATTTAGTGCCATGATTATTGGGAAAGAGAAGTTTATTGAAATAGGAACACGTCACGAGCACGAAGTAACTCTTTTAACCTGCTATGATATGCTTACGGGTAATGAATTTGTCTTGCGCTCTTTTGCAAACATGGCAAAAGGGGGTAAAACAAGTACATCTAAAATGTTTGTGCACCACAGCATGCCAACTGGGGTAACGAATAAAGCAACCATGAGAGATTATTTCAAGGACCAGAAACCGTGGAATGATGGAAAATTTGTATTTCCTTTTGGTGGATATGCCAAAATACAACATGAAGGAGGAACAAATGGGTGGAAGTGTGAATATGTTGACAAAACAGCCGTTCCACCAAAATGTCTCTTAGTCATGACTGTCGAGCAAGGAAATCAAACTCAAGAATTCAGAGTCTTAAAAGGATTCTACCTATTAAGAAATTCAATTACTGTACACTAAAAAATTGCGATTTTTATGAAGAAACATCTTCCATTTATTGCTGCAGGTGTCAGTTTATTGATTCTTGCTGCATACGTATTCTTCTTCGGTTATTTAGGATACGCTAACAAACGGGACTTGGGGAAAATTAAGGCAAATATCCCAGTCCTTCAAAAAGAATTTCAGAGTGCAAACGTTAAAGAGGGAACTCTAAGATGGGAGCATCCTGATATTCACAAGCTTTTGGACACGTATAACTATAGCTCTGCAATCGAAGATGCAAGAGCACTCATTGATGAATTAAGAGAAGTTGAAGAAAAGATTGACTATCTCTTAGAAAGTAACTCGTCATTGGGACGTGAGCAAGCTGAGCAGATTATTGAAAAATATCTGCATTTATTGCCTACACAGACCAAGAATCTTGAAATCTATATGCAGATGAGTCAAAAAGCCCAAAAGGTGAAAAAAGGTGAGTCTGTGTATATGCAAGATTTGAGCAGATTTATTAATAATGCAGCAAATCAAGCAAATTTTACAAAAACCGTTCTAAATAGAATTGTCTTGCCTAAGAATTCAAATTCTTTACATAACTGGCAGAAAAAGTTAAGAACGAATGAAGAAAACTTGCGAAATTTGAAAGCATTTATCAAACATGAGTATGCAAAAAACAACAGCGACTACTTTTCTATAGATAAGCTCTTAGGAGAAGCTATAGCAGTACACAATCAAGTAAATCAAATCTACACAACTGGCTACAATCATAGTTCAGATTGGGGGACTGAAACGCTTGTTGTGGTAACTGAAGTAGAAGCAAGTTATGACCTTAAAAAAACCACTAAAACTTGTTTTGGTAGCAGTACCAGTTCGAGTCATAGCTGGTCATATGGGGTCACTCCAAGTACCTATGCTGCAAAAAAAAGCACTCCAGTTGAAAGCAAAGGTTATGAAAAAGTAATCTACTACTCGCAAGGGAATGCAAATGTAAGTTGTACAATACTTAGTGTAACAAATAGAAGCACAAAGTGGAGTACAACAAGCAGCAGCTATAGTGCAGGTGACATAATCAGCATAAAACCGAAAGGCTATGCAGGTTATGAAGCAAAATCTAACACATCTTACTATAGCCTATCTGGAGAGTTCAGCAAACTTTACAGAAAGTATTCAGGATATGTTGGAAGTGGGGAAACCCCTATGTCATCATTTACGCACTCAGAAAGTCTAATCTGTGTTGATGAAAGTGATGATACAGGGTTTGGTGGTTCAACAACCTCAGGTTCGCACAACTCACCAAGTAGCTCAAGTGGTTCTGGAGGAAGTTATGAAAGCTTAGGTAATTCAGATAACCAAGGCTATTCTGAGCTACCAGGTGATTATTAAGATATTTGAGAATAGGTTAGTTAATGTGGCTCATGAAATCCATGATGTCGGCAGCTTTTTGAAAGAACAAGAAGCTGCCATTTTTTTTCACAAAAAATCAAGAAAATACTTTTTCCAATTAGATCAAATAAGAACAATATGAACTAGACTTCATACTAGAAATTGCTACATCCACTTTTTCTTCCTAAATCGCGCAATCATAATTCAAGAAAGTAGCAGCATAATCCCTCATACTCATGCATAGATATATGGCGCATCAGAAAAGGGGAGTGCAATATTCATTCCATAAAATCACGTAATCAATGTTAACAATCAAATGATCGCAGTAAAAATTGTCAATACCGTCACAATCGTATTAGTTTTCATTCAAATAAGAGCATTATGAGAATCATACAACGAGTCAACATCTTCACTCAAAACTGAAATACTTGAGAGAATCTTTTCTATTTTATAAGACAAATCTTCAAAATACACATCAAGCTCACCACCATAAAATTTTAACGTTTCTTTTTGTAGTTCATCAATAATTTCTTGACCAGGAAGGTAGGTATGCTTTAGAAGTACTAAGTTACGTCTCTTGACCATAATATTCTCCAATGTAGAAGGAGACAACTCACGGTCATCAAAAATAACTTTTTCCAATCTCAGTAAATCTCTAGCAAAACTTCTTGTTCCACGAATAGTCTTATCAAACATGCTATCAATAATTCTATACAAGACATAATACGGAGAATGTTTATACTCTTCTCATGCTTCTTGATGTGACTTTATATCATATTCAAATTGATGTTTTATTCTTTCTATATTCGTGCTTTCAGCATCAGCAATCGTCACAATAAAATCCTTTCCTAAAATAATATTAAACTCATTCAAAATATATTTTCCACGTTCAAGGAGATACTTTGGAAAATGGAGCACCAAAAAAAGATAAGAATCGTACACATCAATCTTATCATGAGTAATTTTTTCACGGATATCTTCTTCAATAATTTCATGAAGATCATACGTTTCTTTCAACCACGTAATATCCTCATGAGTTAACTCATTAGTATGATATCGAGCAGTTGAATCTAATCTAACATATGGTTGCATACAGTTTTTATGTCAATCAAAATACACATTTCTAGTGTACTCAGAAAAGAGAGAAAATCAAAAAGAACTTATCTATACAATTTGAAATACCTCTCTATATCAGACCTAGTTGCATCAAGCAAAGTAACAGATCAAAGATCAAGTTCAATCATTTCTTGGTATTCTTCGGAAAATCAAGGGTTCATACCAGTTAAATTCATGAGTCAATTTCGAGTTGTTTGATAAATTTTAAAACGTCCATCATCATCCAAAAGAAAATCATCCATCGAGAATGACTGATGCTTAGGAAAAAGAGTAGGGTGATATACTTGATCTCATGAATAAGATCAACTAAAAACGATTTTTACTGGAAGTCAATCAGATCAAACAAAAACTGAAAATTGCTCTACGTCTTCAAACCTGCCATAATACGCTTTACGGAATCCATCATATAATCAATCAATTAAGCTAGACTTAGTATCTTCATCACTCCAAATAAGAGTAATAATATACCCTTCCAGATTTCATTGTTGAGGAGCTTTGTAAATTCATACAGCTAAAACAGGGTTTTTCTCTTGATTTAACTTAGGAACAATAATTTTAGGGAATCGAGAAGGCAAATCCTTTAGCTCTATCTGTCTTAATCATTGCCACTCATGTTTAGCATTCCAGTCTACATAAGTAGGTAATTTGTCTCAAGAAAAAGCAAACAAAAAACAGAAAAGAAAATACAGATGAGAACGTGTAAATTGTGAAAATCATTTATATCTTTGAGAACGAGGAAGAGCTATGTCAGCAGTTTTATCAACTATATCATTCATACATTACATTAAGAATATTGAAAAATTAACAAATAACAGAATGAACAATAAAATAAATCACAAGAAAGTCAATAAATCTTTAATTTATTTGTAAAAATTAGAGCAATTGGATAAAATTTGACTACCTTTAAAAGATATTCGAAATGGAAGAATTACTCAACAAAAACATATCCTTACGAGAAGCCGTACAACTCATGCAACAAATTGAAAAATGAGACAACTATGATTCGAAAATTTTCGCAAAACTTGTAAACACGCTGATACCAATACTCCTTAAACAGGAATATACAGAAGAAAAAATAGAAAAAGAAGAACTCGAATCCTTAGCTGAGAGTTTAGAAAAACAACAGAATCCAGATCCTAAAATCTTTTGAAAATTTATAAGGCATCTCATTCCTATAATTTCTCCAAGTAAAAACAATCAAACATTCTGAAAAAAATTGCAAGCAGAGTTAACTCAAGAAACAATAAAAAAAATGGACATGGTTAGGCTAAAAAATGATCTAACCCAAGCAGTAAGTTTTTGATATCTTGTTGATAATTATGAAAAACCATATGAACGATGTGAAAAAGTAACAAAAAATAGCTATGAAGAAAACAGAGAAACAACAAATACCCT
>JAHDCT010000098.1 GCA_020629735.1 bacterium
ATTATTTTAACAAAAGATCAAAACAATAATACTAATACGCATCAAGTTTATGCTTAAAAAAGAATGAAATACACCTTATTAAATACTGATACAGAAAAAAATCTCTTTGCAAGAATACTTAAAGTAAGAAACATTCAAGACTCTCTTGAAGATTTTCTGCAGCCAAGTTACTGAAAATACCGATCAGAGCCAAAACAGCTAAGCGATATAAGCAAAGCATGCAAACGTATATGCGAAGCAATAGAAAAGAAAGAGAAAATAATGATCTTTGGTGATTATGATGTAGATGGAATTGTAAGCAGCTTTGTGCTTCATACCTTTATTGCTGAAGTTCTTAAATACAAAAACATTGGAATTCAACTCCCTCATAGAGAAAAAGATTGATACGGAATAAAAAGCTACCACCTTGATGAAATCAAACAACTTGGTTGTACACTTGTAATAACAGTGGACAACTGAATTACTGCAACCGAAGAAGCAAAAAACACTAAGGAAATAGGCATAGATCTGATTATAACAGATCATCATCATGCACTTGCAGTACTTCCTGAACCATTTGCCTTAGTCAATCCACAAACTTCTAGTAAAGTAGTGTTTAAAGAAGTGTGCTGAGCAACAGTAATCCGAAAAGTTTGCTTAGAAATAGCAACTTATCTCAAACTAGAAAAAGAAAAGAAAAAAGCATTTTACGAAGCAACGTTACCCTACATCTGAATCGCCACCATTGCAGATTGCATGCCATTAATCAAGGAAAATAGATTGTTAGTCAAAAAGGCTCTTCATCTTATGAATCAAAAAAGATCACAGTTATTACCTAGTCTAAGAGGTTTTTTGGACTACCTGCAAATAGAAAAAGTAGATACCTATCATATTTGATTTATGATTTGACCAAGACTTAACGCAACAGGAAGGATTGACTCTGCTGAAAAATGACTGCAAGTTTTGCAATGTCACAATCCCAAAGAACAAAAAAAACTTCTAGAAAAAATAGAAGAAATAAACAACACAAGAAAAGAAAGGCAACAAGAAATCGTAAATAAAGCGTGAGCAGAGATTTCAGAAGATGACATGGTACTTTGTGCAGCAGATGAGACTTTTAGTGCCTGAATAGCATGAATAGTAGCTGGAAGATTAACAGAAAAATTCTACAAACCATCTGTTGTTCTAGAAATAAATCATGAAAAAGGAATAGCTACGTGATCACTCAGAGGCCCTAGTTATTTTTCTGTAATTAATATGCTAAAAGATGCTGATAAACTTCTAGAAAGATATGGATGACATGAACAAGCATGATGACTTACCGTCAAAGTAGAAAATCTAGAAGCACTATTTAAAAAATTCAAAGAATACGGGAAACAAGTAATTGGAAATAAAGCGCCAGAAAAAATTCAAGCTGTTGATACTCAACTACTTGATCATGAACTTCATGATTGATTAGTTGAAGAAATTCAAGAACTCGGGCCATTTTGAGAGGGAAATAAACAACCAGTATTTCTTTTAAAAAGCGTACTCATTAAAAAAGCTTGAGTCATTTGAAAGAAAGAACGCAAACATTTAAAGTTCAACGCAATAAAATGATGATATACATTTTCATGAATGCGACGGTGAAAATGAGAAGACATAGCTGAAATTCCTCTAGACAAAGAACTTTCACTTATAGGAGAAGTAAAAGCCGATAGTCGAAACTGAGGCTGGTATTTAGATATCAAATGAATTGCTTAATTTACGTAAGTAGCTCTTTAAAATCAGCAACATCAGATTGTTTCAACGAAAGGTATACTTCATCAGAAGTATGAAGAGTAATCTTCAATAAAGATGAATAAGCTAATCTTGCATGCAAATCCAGTCAATCCATATATACTCACCAACGAAAAACAAAACTGTCTTTAGAAAAACCATCAACATACTCTATATTACGTACATCACTTTTCTTCCAGGAGGCAATTTTTTTTCAAGAAGAGATAATTTTCAAAACATCTCACTCAAACTGATATTGCAAGGTACTATAAACTTTCCAGGAGCGTCGATACACTAATCACAAAAGACAGAGGAAAAGAAAATACACCAAAAGATAACTAGAATAAGAGATAATAACAAGAAAAAGAAAATTCAATGCAAGCAAGAGGGAAACTCAAAGAAAGAGAATAATGCCTCTAACTGAAATATCCTTATAAGGAGAAAATATACGCATAAATATGCAAAAAATGAAATTAAATTTTCAGTCGTCTCATAATTTTCTTCACCGTAGAAAGACGAACCTGCTTGAAATAGGGTATTTGATCAGCTAATTTTTCAACAAAAGCATCAATATCTTCTTGTGGATCATCAATAGTGTAAACAAGAACATCATTAGTTGTATACAAATAAATGCACTCAACTATTTCACTCTCTTTTTTGAATCATAGAGAAAATCATTGTAACTGATGCCAAAATCGCAGTTTCTTTCAAACAGAAAGTCCGTTTTCCTCAAAAGACATTCGGTAAATATCATTACGAGTATGCCATTCATATCAAGCATAAAGCCCAACAAAAAGAATAAGCAAAGCTCATCACCAATAATCTCAACGATACATAGTCATCCGAAACAATCCAACGAGAAAAATAGCTGCAATTATTCGCCAAACTGTAGATCTTTCATAACGCTCTCACTCATACACATGAAGAATCATAAGAGAAAATAGCAATTAAAATAATCCTTCGGATGTTTAATAAGCACTCCATAAAGGATAAATACAAATTCTTTTAGAACATACTTGTAAAGTAATGGGAGTATTTATATGTATGTAAACAATCTAAACTTATTTTACAGCAGCATCCAAAAGAAACTCATCTAGACTAGTATGTAGAATTCACCAGATACTAAAATAATCCTTCAATTTCCCTACCTAATTCAAATAGTACGGATTCATCCCATCTTTGAGAAATAATCTGACATCACACAGGGAGATCAACTCACTCTTCCTTAACTGTTCCCATTGGTACTGACATTGCTGGACATCACGTTAAATTAGCTACAACCGTATAAATATCAATAAGATAGTTCTTAACTGGGTCATCAATTATAGATCATAATTTCCAAGCAGGTGTTGGAGAAGTCGGTCAAATAATCACATCATACGTAGAAAAGACCTTATCCATATCTTTAATCATCTTAGTTCTTACCTTTTGAGCTTTTAAATAATATGCATCATAAAATCAAGCGCTCAAAACATATCATCATACCATAATTCTTCTCTGAACTTCGCTTCAAAACCCCTCTACTCTAATCTGCTCATAGTAATCTGATATAGAATCAAAATCACCCGTCTCAGCCTGATGTCAAAATCTTAGTCAATCGAATCTAGCCATATTTGAACTGACTTCTGCAGGATTGATAATGTAATAAGTAGGAACTCCATACGCAAGTAAAGGAAGATCAATCTCCTCAACTTGAACTCACTTCTCTTTTAAACCATCAAGGACAAACATAAGCTGATGGAAAATGCGATCATCAAGTCATTCAATAAACTGCTTTGGTAGTCAAATTTTACATTGAGAAAAATCTTTAACTCATCATAGAGTCCTCCAAGATGATTCTCAACCTTTATCAACACTTGTTGCATCTTGTGGATCAAATCCAGCTAAATATGACATAAGAATCGCAGCATCATCAACAGATTTAGTAATCACTCATGGTTGATCTAAAGAAGAAGACATAGCTTGTATACCGTACCTTGAAGCTCTTCCATAGGTAGGTTTTAATCATACCAAACCACATAAAGCCGCAGGAAGTCTTACACTTCATCACGTATCTGTCCCTAAAGCAGCAACACAAAGATCTCAGGCTACAGCTGCCGCACTTCATCATGACGACCCTCAAGCAACTCTCGACACGTCTCGAGGATTTTTTACTGCTCCAAAATATGATGATTCATTAGACGTTCACATAGCAAACTCATCCATATTTGTTTTTCCAAGCATAAGTCATCATGCCTCCTCCAATTTCGAAAACACTGTTGAAGAATAAGGACTCACATACTCTTCCAACATTTTAGAAGAACAACTAGTAATATATCATTTGGTAAGAAAAATATCTTTTACAGCAATAGGGCATCCTGCTAAAGGAAGATCAGCAAAAGCTTCTACATGTGAATCTGCATACTCCTCATGCAAGCGAACATAAGCATTATATTTATCATGCTTAGCCTTTTCCATATAATGCTGAAAAACTCACTGAGTAGTGAGTTTTCCAGAAGAAATTCAATCCAAAAAAGTAGTAATACGTAAATCCATGAAAATATCGAAGATCAAAAAAGAAGAAATTAACTAATTACTCAGTAGCAAGTAACTCTTCCAAAAGATCCATTACCGTATTTAAGTCTTCGTCTTCAAAATCTTGAATATCAATATCATCATCTGAATTAACTTCTTTTTCTACAGCTTCCTCATCAGCATTGTATTGCTCTAGTTTAACTGCTCATGTATCCTCTTCATCTCAAGTAGAATCAACTTCTTCATCCTTATCTTCTTCATCATCTCATGTATTTTCTTCTTCTTTTTCTTCAGCATTCTTATCATCTCATTCTTTCTCTCATTCATCCTCTTTTTCACTCT